>QOAM01000056.1 GCA_003978075.1 Thermodesulfatator sp.
ACCTGATGCCAGACCTCTACCGGCACCTGGCTGATGATAACCGTGGAACCCCTCTGATATCTCTCTTCTACCACCTCCAGAAGGTCCAGGGCCTGGACCCGACTCAGCTGATTCAACCCCCAGTCATCAAGGATGAGCACCTCCACCTTCACCAGGGATTGCATCACCTTGAGATAGCTCCCATCCCCTTTGGCCAGCTCAAGTTCTGACAAGAGCCTCCCCACCCGGTGGTACCTTACCCGGTAGCCCATCAAACAGGCCCGGTGCCCCAGGGCACAGGCAAGGTAGGTCTTACCCACCCCTGTAGGCCCGGTAATGATGAGGTTGTGATACCGCCTAAGCCATCCCTCCCGCAAGCTCCATGATGAAGGCCCGGTTCAAATTCTTCGGAGTATGAAAGTCAATCCCTTCATCTTCGACCCCCTTCCCGGTAGTAATTCCCTCCCCGGATGTTTTCGTGCTCCAGGGATAGGCCGGGGCTTTCGGTCTGAAGGGGCACCTGATCAAGCTCCTTCTCCAGAATGGACCCCACACTTTACCTTCTTTTCAGGATCTTTTAGTGGAGAAAGAGCTTCTTCGTTATTCAGAAAGGCGCAACGCAGACCCCCGTGCTCGGTGATGAGGATTGTCTTCCAGGGGATTCCAGTGAGGACCTTAAAGGTTTCAACTCGGCGGGCCGGAAAGATGAGGGTGGCCTGCCAGCCGGAAAAGCGCTCCTGCAAGACCCTTCCTAGGGTGCGATAGAGGGTTGCGAGGCTTCGGGTGTGCAGCCTTCGGCCGTAAGGCGGGTCGGTGACCAGGTATCCGGGGCCGATCTCCGGGGGCCGGAGGTCTCCGATATCGCAACGAAAGACCTTTACCCATTCCGCAAGACCCAGGGCCTCCAAGTTTTTCCGGGTGGCGACGACCATCTTTTCGAGGGCATCGGTAGCAAAGATGAGGGGGCGGTCCGGGGGAGGTTTTTCCCGGGCCCGGGCCTCTTCTCGGAGGTCCTCCCAGAGGTCCCGTGGAAAATAGGGCCAGGATTGGAAGGGAAAACGGCGCAGGAGTCCCGGGGCGCGTCCCGCGGCGAGCATAGCGGCCTCAGCGGGGATGGTTCCGGTGCCGCAGAAAGGGTCGACAAGGGGTTGATCTCCCCTCCAGCCCGAGGCCAGGACCAGGGCCGCGGCTAAGTTTTCTCTCAGGACCGCCGGCCCGTGACCCACCTTGTAACCCCGACGAAAGAGGTCTCCTGAAGTCTCTATACTTACCGTACAAAGGTCTTTCACCAAACGCACCACCAGTACCAGATCCTCTTTTCCTTCCCGGATCGATCTTTGGAGTCGGTGGGAAATAACCTCCTCCAAACGTTCCTGAATAGCCCTTTCATGATAAAGGCGGGAACGATAGGAGGTCACCCGGAGGCGCACGCGGAAACCTTCAGGAATCCAGCACTCCCAGGGGATTTTTCTCGCCCGGCCTTTTAGTTCAGCGAAGGTTTTTACTTTGAAGCGGGCCAGGCGCAGGAGGATGCGACTGGCCACTCGTAGCCAGAGGTGCGCCTGCAGCATCTCCCTCCATCCGCCCTGAAAAAGCACTCCTCCTTCGATCACCTTTCCCGAAAGGCCCAGGGCCCGAAGCTCCTGGGCCACAAACCCCTCCAGCCCCGGAGGGGAAACCGCCAGGAACTCCCATATTACTTCCCCCGGCGAGGATCCTCGAAACATAAGTCAAACTTACAAAACAGGAGGAGCTATCCAAGGTTTATCCGCAACAGGTCGACGGAAAAGAAAAGCCCGGGGTCTCCTTGAGTAAAGGATTTTCTCCGAAAGAGGAAGGGGGTAAGTTAAAGAAGGTCTCTGATTTTCCTCGGAGGTGAGAAAGGAGGGGGGCCATGTCTATCTTTGAGGAGCCTTGGGAAAAGATCCTTGAGGAATCGGTAAAAATGCACGGACACCTTTGTGCCGGGCAGGTGCTGGGGGTAAGGCTGGCCCTTCTGGGACTGCGCCTCATCGGGATAGAGGACCCCAAAGGGGCGGATCGGAAAAAATTTCTGGTCTTTGTAGAAATGGATCGCTGCGCTACAGATGCCGTGCAGTCCGTCACCGGGGCCAGCTTGGGCAAACGCTCCCTCAAGTTTTATGACTACGGGATCATGGCCGCCACCTTTCTCCGCCTGGACACCGGCCAAGCCTTCCGAGTGATCGCCCGGGAGGAGGCCCGCCAGCTGGCTGATCGCTACTTCCCCGAAATCAAAGACCGCTACCGCAGACAACTTGAGGCCTATCGTCTCATGCCTGAAGAAGAACTTTTTGAGGTTCAAGAGGTGGAGGTCCCCCTTTCGGAGTTTGACCTTCCGGGAAGACCCCGGCGAAGGGTGAAGTGTGAGGTCTGCGGACTCTATGTGCAGGACGGGCGAGATGTGGAACGGGAGGGGCGGATCATGTGCCGGCCTTGTGCTGAAGGAGGGTATTTTCGTCCGAAAGGCCCCCGGACCAGGCCTCCGAAAGCCTGAAAAGGAGATAAATGAGACTTAACTCCGGGTTGGCATAGCTTTCAAGACCTTCCCGCACCCGTTCCACCTCTTCGGCCAGGGAAAAGATATCTTTTGCCGGAGCGGGTTCGGGAAGCCCCGGAGGGTAAGGCCTCAGGCCCCGGTCGGCAAGAAAGGAATGCCAGAGCCAGAGTTCCAGAAGATAGAGGAGATCCGGGAGGCGATCCTTTCGGGCTCCCAAGGCCTCTACGGCCTTGAGCTGCAGCCCCGGGTCCTCGCTGCGGGCCGCGGCAGCCAAGCGATGAAGGTCTTCGAGCAGTCCGGCCCGGGAAAACCGGAGGGCTCGCCCTAGACTGCCCTCGGCCAAGAGGGCCAGGACTTGGGCCTCCTCTGGAGAAAGGTTAAATCGCTCCATCAGGAGTCCTTCTAAAACTTCCGGGGAAAGGGCCCGGAAGCGCACCACCTGGGTCCGCGAGACAATGGTGGGTAGCAGCCTTTCTGTGGACACCGCGGTAAGGAAAAAATGGGCGTAAGCCGGAGGCTCCTCCAAGGACTTGAGGAGGGCATTGGCCGCCTCGGGGGTAAGCCTTTCGGCCTCTTGCACTAGAACGATCTTCGCGGGGGCCTCCAGAGGAGGATAGCGCAGGAAGCGCTCCGCCTCCCGCACCCGCGCCAAAGAGATCCTTTCCCCCTCGCGGGAAAGAACCAGGAAGTCTGGATGGGTTCCTCGCAACAGCTTGCCGCAAGCTCGACATTGAGCACAGGCCTTGCGGGACTCGCAGAAGAGTTCTGCCGTTAGGGCCCGTACCGCAGTGGCCTTGCCCGTACCCTCCGGACCCACCAGGAGATAAGCGTGGGCCAGGCGGCCTTGCTCTAGGGCCTGCCGGAAGAGGTTAACCGCCGTAGGCTGTCCGCGGAGATCCCTCAGGGAGCAGAGATCCATCTACACGCCTCCTCAAGCGCGCCCCCAGCCTCCTTAACTTTTCCTCCAGGGCCTCGTAGCCCCGGTCCAGGTGTTCCAGCCCGTAAATCCGGCTCGTCCCCTCAGCCGCGAGAGCCGCCAACACCAGAGAAGCCCCGGCCCTTAGATCTTGGGCCTGCACCTCCGCCCCTTGAAGGACTGTAGGCCCCCGGACAAAGGCCGTACGCCCTTCTTGCTCAATCTCCGCCCCCATCCGCTGGAGCTCTGGGACATGCCGAAAGCGATTCTCAAAGAGGTTTTCCGTAATCCGGGAGAGCCCGTGGGCCTGCGTAAGCAGGACCATGATCTGGGCTTGGAGGTCCGTGGGGAAACCAGGATAAGGGGCGGTGGCCACCTTGAGAGGGCGGAGAGGTCCTGGGGCATAGGCGTAAAGCCGATCCCCTTCCCAATCCACCTCCAGGCCGGCCTCGCGTAGTTTGAGAATGGGGGCCTCAAGATGGGTAGGCTCCGTACCGGTAACCGTGATCTCCCCTCGGCAAATCCCCGCAAGCATCAGGTAAGTTCCGGCCTCGATGCGGTCTGGGATAATGGCTACCGGGCCTTCAGGAGGTCTCAGCTCTCGCCCACCTTCGATCTCCAGCACCCCTGTGCCGAGCCCCTTGATCTTTGCCCCCATAGTCTGGAGGAACTTTCCCAGGAAATCCACCTCGGGTTCCCGCGCGGCGTTAATAAGACGGGTGCGGCCCCGGGCCCGTACCGCTGCCAGAAGGAGATTCTCCGTGGCGGTCACTGAGGGAAAGTCCAACACAATCTCCGCCCCTCGAAGGCCCCTCGGAGCCTCTACCAGGATATTACTCCCTTCCTGCACCTCGGCCCCCATGAGGGAGAGACCTCGGAGGTGGAGATCCACTGGGCGAGGTCCTATGGGACACCCCCCGGGTTTGGCCACCAGGGCTCGGCCCAGTCTAGCGATGAGCGGCCCCAGCACCAGGATGGAGGCCCGCATCCGGCTCACTAAAGTATAAGGGGCCTGCCACCCCTCCACCCCTCGGGAATCCACAGCCAGGACCTCTCCTTCCCACCAAAAAGAGGCCCCGAGATGCTCCAAAAGATCTAACATGGTGTAAAGGTCCAGCAGGCGAGGCACCCGGATAAAACGATAAACTCCCGGGACCAGCAGGGTCGCCGCTAGGACCGGCAAAACGGCGTTCTTGGCCCCGCTTACCCGCACTTCCCCAGAGAGTCTGAATCCTCCTTCCACCTCCAGATATTCCGTGCCATCCTTCATGCGAATACCCCCACACGCGCGTATCCCAAGAGATCTTTATAAAATTTCACCCGCCATCCTTCTTGTTGAGCCAGATTTTCCACGGCTTTTTGCTGATTATAGCCTATTTCCAGAAAAAGTTTTCCTTTAGGCCTCAAATATCTGCGGGCTTCGGCCAGAGTGCGGCGAATATAGTCCAGCCCGTCCGGGCCCCCGTCCAAGGCCTCCGGAGGCTCGTATTCCCGTACCTCTCGGGGGAGCTCCTTCCATTCTTCTCGACTCACATAAGGGGGGTTGGAGACCACGGCGGCAAAGGCCCGGGAAGCCTTTATCGGAGAGAGCCAGTCTCCGCGGACCAGGAGGAGACGCTGAGCGAGGCCATAGCGCGCAAGGTTCTCTCGGGCCACGGAGAGGGCCTCCGCCCGGCACTCCACCCCGATCCCTTGAGAAAAGCGGCCCTCAAGGAGGAGAGTAATGAGCACTACCCCGGAGCCTACCCCTAATTCTAAGATCGGTCCCGGAGGGAGATCCTCGCTGAGCACGGCTTCTACCAGAATTTCGGTCTCCGGACGAGGGATGAGGACCCCGGGCCTTATGGTAAAGACCCGCCCGTAAAATTCCACCTCTCTCAAGAGATAGGCCAGGGGGACTCCCCGAGCCCTTTCTTCTAAAAGTTCGCGGAAGGCCTCCTCCGACACCGGTCTTTCGAGGTAAAGGTAAAGGTCCAGGGGTTTAAGCCCCAGGAGGTGGCCCAGCAGGACGCGGGTTTCGATAAGAGCCTCTTCCGGCGGGAGCCCGGCCTGGACCAGGAACTCCTTTCCCAAGGCCAGGGCCTCCCGGATCCGCATCAAAAGCCTTTGGGACGCAGACGATTGAGGACGATTTCGTAGACCTCCTCCCCGGACCGCAACCGCCTCAAGCTATGGGCTACTTCAAATTCCACTTCCGCCCGCTTCAAAAAGGGGACGAGCACACGGGCCCTCTCCCGAGAATGGGCGAGGTAGATTTCCCCTCCCGGCAGGAGATAGCGGCGAAAGATCTGGAGAAGGGGCTCGAAAAGTCGGCCGGCATAGACTATTTCCGCCCCCAGGATGACCTCGAACTCCCCCAGATCCATGGGTTTAAACCAGTCAAGCCGGGCTACACGCACCTCCAGGCCGTTGACCTCCGCCGAGCGGCGGATGAGTTCCAGGGGCCGGGGTTCGTAGTCTGTAAGGGTAACCTGATGTCCGAAAGCCGCAGCCGCCAGTCCCGGAAGCCCCAGACCGGCCCAGATCTCCAGCACTCGCTTGGAGGGCTCCAGAGTGGCCACAAAGTCCGCCAAGACCAAGGAGGCTTCCCAGATCTTGGCCCAGAAGGGGAAATCCGCAAGCCCTTGGCCCTCTTGCTGAAAGTAGAAATCGAGATCTCGGGGCTTGACCACCACCAGTTCCCGATCGCGGATCTTCACGATCTCCTGGGTTAGATTCACGGCTCTCTCCTTCGGCCCAGTTTTACTTTAATATAGCGTAAACGCCCCTTGTGCCAAACTCGGAGGCCCAGCACCTCCCCGGGTTCCCGGCCCAGGACCAAGGCCTGGAGTTCTACCGGCTCATAGAGGGGGCGTCCTGCGCCCTCCAGGATTACATCTCCTCCCACGGGATAAACCCGATTCCCTAAGGCCTGCACCTCCGAACCGGCCACGAGACCAGCTCGGGCCGCAGGACTCCCCGGATAGACCCGGAGCACCAGGAGCCCGAAACTCTGTTTGAGCCCTAAGGCTCTGCGCACCACCGGGGTCAAAGCCACCGTCTCTACCCCGAGCCAGGCCCACTCCACCTCTCCTTGGGTCAGAAACTTTTTTACGGATAGGCGGAGCAGCCAGCCTGGCACAGCGCTTCGCAATGCGGCTTGGGCCAAGTCCACAAATCCGGCCACCTCGCCTTGAGGAGAAAAGAGGAAGCCCTCCTTGAAGACAGGGCTATAAATCCCGAAGCGGACCGTCTCCAGGAGCCCCCGCAACCTACTCTCTTTAGGAGCCTGCACCACCCAGGCCGGGTAAACCCGCAGGGGTATCGAGGAGGTCACCAGGTGGAGGAAGGTCCCGGGGGCGGGGAAAGTCTTGGCGAAAAGCAGGCGGCTCCTTTCGCGCACCTGATGGGGCAAACGCAAGAAGGCCAGGTCCAGGTAACCGTCATAGCCTTCAAGATGCACCGGAAAGCTCCGGCCATCGGGAAAGACGGCCTCCAGGAAGGGGGCTCCTTTAACTCGTGCATAATCAGCCAAGAGAAAGCGCCCTCCGGGAAGAAGGAGGGCCGGGGTGAGGCTTTCCGGCGGCGGGTCCGAGAGGTTTTCCAGGGGGATTTCCCGGGTGAGCACCGTCACCACCCGGGAATAAGGGGTGGCTGCCTGGACCGGAGTCCCAAAAAGAAAGAAGATCGTTGCTGCCAGGGCCACCCGATAGATTACAAAGGGATAGAAGGTGTGTCTTCGCAGAAAGGAAAGGAGAAAGGATATGGCCAGCAGACCGGCCGTCAAGGCCCCGAGAAATCCGCTAAGCATTACTAGAAAGGGAAGGCCCTGCTGACATCCCCGCAAGGCCCCTAAAAGGCCCGCCCCGGCGATAATGGGGGCGGAAAGGAGAAAGGAAAAACGGGCGGCTTCAGGGCGGGAAAGGCCCAAGAGGAGGGCCGCGGCCATGGTAATGCCGCTGCGGGAGGTCCCGGGAAAGAGGGCTAGGGCCTGAGCTAGGCCTATCCCTAGGGCCTCTCCCCATCCCAGGTCCTCCGCACGCCGGCGCTTGCGCCCCAAGATTTCTCCCAAGATCAGGGGCAGACTCATCAGGGCCAAAAAGAAGGATACAGAGATAGGGGTGCGAAAACGGGCCTCAATTATATCCGCCAGCAGGAGCCCTGCCAGCCCTCCAGGCACGGTGGCCCAAAGGATGAGGAGAAACAGCCTTCGGCCAGGCCCTCCAGGACCCAGGTCGCCCAGCATCCCCAGCCAATCCCGTCGAAAGTAAAGGAGGACCGCCAGCAGGGTCCCCAGATGAATGAAGGCGTCAAAGGCCAGCCCTCCGTGGAACCTTAAGAGGTCCTCCACCAGCACCAGATGCCCGGAACTGGAAATAGGAAGAAACTCCGTAAGCCCTTGCAGGACCCCCAAAATACCCGCCTGCCAGACCTCCATGGTTAAAAGAGCCTCTTTTTGATGAAATACACGGTGACCACCGTGGAGAGGACCAGAGAGACCAGGAGGATCCCCCAGAAGGCCTGGGGATGGTTCTGAAAGGGCAACCGCACATTCATGCCGTAAAAGCTGGAAACCACGGTAGGGATGGCCAGCACAATGGCCAGAGCGGTGAGGAATTTCATGACCACGTTGAGATTGTTCCCGATAATGGAGGCATAAGCGTCCATGGTGCCGGTAAGGATGTCCGAATAAATCTTGGCCATCTCGATGGCCTGCCGGTTTTCGATCTGGATGTCTTCCACGAGCTCCAGATCTTCCTCGGAAAGACGGAGGTAGCGGCCGGATTGAATGCGGGAAAGGACCACATCGTTGCCCCGGAGGGCGGTATTGAAATAGACCAGGCTCTTTTCCAGACCCAGGATTTTCACCAGCTCGCGATTACGAAAGGAGCGATAGAGCTCTCGTTCGTAGTCTTCGATGAGGCGGTCCATCAAGCGGAGATAGCGCAGAAAGAGATTAGTCACGCAATAAAAAAGGAGAAAGAGAAAGGTGGTGGGACGGGCGAGATCCACCGGCAAGAAACGGCCCGCCTGAGAGACTATTTCTTCCAGGACCAGATTTTCCTTGAGACAAACGGTGACCACCACCCCTTCCGTAATGATAATCCCGAGGGGGATAGTCTCGTAACGAAGGATATCTCCCTGATGGCGGGGGTCAGGCACATGGAAGATGATGAGAAGCTGTTTTTCCTCCACCTCCACCCGCGGCCTTTCTTCCTCATCCAGGGGGTAACGCAGGAACTCCGGGAGGATGGCGAAACGGCGTTCCACAAAGCGCAGCTCCTCTTCCGAAGGGGCGGTGAGCACCAGCCAGCTTTGAGGACAGGCCTCCTCCGCGGGCAAGAGGAAACCGTTTTCTGAACAGTAAATACGGAGCATGATCCCCTCTGGTAGCCCTTTACTCCAGATTTTGCACCTGTTCGCGCATTTTCTCAATGGTACTTTTGACTTCCACCGCCAGGTGCGAGATTTCGGCTGAAGCCGCCTTATTGGCCAGGGTGTTAATTTCCCGAAACATCTCCTGACAAAGGAAATCCAGTTTACGTCCGCACGGTCCTTCGCCTTCCAAAAGCCTTCGGAAGTGGCGTATATGGGCCTGGAGACGGTGGAGCTCCTCGGTAAAGTCCAGACGATCGGCAAGGATAGCCGCCTCTTGATGGAGTCTTACCGGGTCCAGCTGGTGATCCGCGAGGAGCTGACGGATTCTTTCCTCAAGTCGCTGGCGGGCTTCCACGAGGTGGGGCCCCTGAAGGGCGGCAATGCGCTCCAGCCAGCGGGCAAGTTCTTCGAGAAGCCCCTCCAGGGCCTTTTTCAGGAAGGTCCCTTCCCGGGTGCGCATTTCTTCCACTTCCTGCAGGGCCTTTTCTAGGGCCGGCCTGAATTCCGCCCACAGGGTTTCCAGCGGGGGCTCCTCTTCACTTACCCCGAAGATCTCCCGGAGTCGCAGGAGATCCCCCACCTGGATCTCCCCCGAAAGTCCGTATTCCGCCCGCAAATTTCGTAAAAGGGTCAGGTACTGGAAAAGAAGTTCGCGGTCGGCAAAGACCCGGGCCGTGGCCGGAGGTACCCCCCAAAGCCGGGCCTGGATCTCAAAGCGTCCCCGGTGAAAGCGCTCCCGCAGGACCCGCCGGATGTGCTCCTCCAAAAGATGATAGCGCCGGGGGAGCCGAAGAATGACCTCCATGAAACGGTGGTTGAGACTCTTGACCTCCACCTGAAGGACGAAGCCCTCCCCCTCTCGTTCTCCCCGTCCGAAACCGGTCATGCTCTGCATGGTGGACCTCCCCTAGCCGGCCTTCTTTTTACCCCTAGATCGTGTTAAATAAAAGGGCATGCGTTATTTGCGAAACCTTCGGCCGGATCCCACTCGTCTCATTCAAGAGAAGCTTTCTGTAGCGGAGGAACTCTATGCCTTGTGGGGGGAGAGTTTTCTTTCCGATCCTGAACTACCCCCTCTCTTAGAGGATTATCGGCAGGCAGTGGAGGCCTCTAACCAAGTCATGGAGGAGGCCGGCACCTTCCGCGAATGCTATATATGTAGCGTACAAGACGGGCAGGGATGCTGTAAGATCGGCCTGGAGAACGAGTGTACGGTCCTGATCCTTCTTCTTAATCTCTTGCTGGGGGTAAAGCTCCCGCAGGAAAGAGAAGTCCCGGGGCGGTGCTTCTTTGTGGGGCCAACGGGCTGTAAGATCCTGGCCCGACCGATGCTCTGCCGGGACTATTTCTGCCGCCGTCATTACCAGAAAATTCCGGAGGCGCAGATGATTCGGGTAACCCAAGTCCTGAACGAAGAGCTCACCCTTCTTTACCGGATTACGAGCCTCCTTCGGGCCCGCCTGGAATTCTGGACCGGGGACTTTCTCCAAGAGCTAGACCTCACCGGTTACACCTAATTTTGGAAAGGAGGGCCTTATGCGCTGGTTTTTTGGGATAGTGTTTTCTTTGATCCTTCTTTCGGCTTGTGCCAAGAAGGAGATCCCGCCCGGCCCGGTCTCTCCGGCGCCGGTCTCCCCGGCGGAAGAAAATGTCCGTCCTCCTGCAGGGGCCTCTCTCAAGGGTCCTCCTGGAGTAAAACCCCCGCCGGGGTTTGAAGAAGAGACCCTGGAGGCCGCGGCCCGCGAGGCAGAAAAGCTTTCCCCGGAGGAGCGCTGGCGTCTTTACGGACGCAGCACGCCCCCCCTCAAGGCCATCTTTTTTGACTTTGACGACTACCGGGTTCGTCCGGACATGCTCCCTCGTCTCCGGGAAGACGCCCGTTTTCTCTTGCGCCACCCGGAATACCGGGTGGAACTACAAGGAAACTGTGATGAACGGGGAGATCGCGAATACAATCTAGCCCTGGGGGAAAAGCGGGCCTTGGAGGTCAAGAGGTATTTGGAAAACTTGGGGGTCTCCCCGGAAAGACTTTCCACAGTGAGCTTTGGCGAGGAGCGCCCACTGGCCCCTGGGCATAACGAGGCGGCCTGGGCCCTCAATCGGCGCGTGGACCTGGTCATCTTGAGACCTCTGAAAAGGTCGGAGGAAAGTTATTAATTGGAGGTGAAAAGGGCTTTGCCCCCAACGGAAATCTAAAGAGGAGGCTGAAATGCGCAGACTAGTTCTCGGGATAATGATCCTTTGGTTGGTTCTGGGAGCCTCGGCCCCGGCTGCGGAGCTAAAGATCGCGGTCATCGATCTTCAGAAGGTGGTGCGTTCTTCCAAGGCCGGTCAAGAGGCCATGAAAAAGCTCCGGGCCCGATTCGAAAAATGGAAGGCCAAGCTGGAGGCCAAGCAAAAGGAGATTCAGGCCTTTCAGGAGGAGATGCAGAAAAAGGCCCCCCTCCTTTCGGAGGAGGCCCGGGCAGAAAAACAGAGGGAGTATCAGAAGATGGTCCGGGAGTATCGAGCCATGCAGGAGGACGCTCAGTTCGAGATGAAAGAGGCGGAAAAGAAGGCCCTGCAGCCTATCTTCAAGGATCTAGAAAAGGTCCTCAAAGAGCTGGCCCAGAAAGAAGGCTACGATCTCATCCTCGAGAAGAATATGCCCGGGGTCTATTGGGCCTCTCCCAAGATCGATATCAGCGAACACGTGGTCCAGCTTTACAATCAATATCTGTCCAGCAAGGGTGCTAAGAAGTGATCTTAGTGGCGGACATCGGAGGGACCCGGGCTCGGCTGGCCCTGGCCCCCTCCCAAGGTCCCTTCCGCCTGCGTGCTCTGAAGGTTTTTAAGAGTGCCTCTTTCCGGGGTCTTATTCCTCTCTTACAAACTTATCTTTCCGACCTTCGGGACCTCCCGCAGAGGGGTGTGCTGGCGGTGGCCGGGCCGGTGGAAGGGCCGCGAGCCCGTCTCACCAACCTGGGCTGGCAGGTGGACGCCCGAAAGTTAAAAAAGACCTTCGGCTTTCCCTTTCACCTCCTCAATGACCTCGAGGCTGCGGCTTACGGAATATTAAAAATTCCGCGTTCCCAGATGGAAAGGATCAAGGCCGGAAGGCCCCGGGGGGCGGTGGCTGCGGTGATGGGGGTGGGGACCGGTTTGGGCGAGGCCTTTCTCTATCGGGACGGCCCTCTGGTTCTACCCGGCGAGGGAGGGCATACGGAGTATCCGGCGGACACAGAGGAGGAGTGGGGGCTCTACCGCTTCCTGCGCTCGCTTTTCGGACACGTGAGCCTAGAACGGGTGATCTCTGGCCCAGGGCTGAGCAACGTCTATCGCTACTTGGCAGGTCAAGAGGCCTCTCCGGAAGAAATCCTGGCCGCAGCCGGGAAGGGGGAAGACCTGGCCCTTTCCGCGATAAGGCTGGTGGTGCGAGCCCTGGCTCGGGAAGCCTCCTCTCTGGTGCTCAAAACTCTGGCCCTCTCCGGGGTGTATCTCTTAGGGGGGCTAGCCCAGGCCTTAAGACCCTGGCTGCTGGATGAGGAGTTCCAGAGGACCTTTCTCGCCAAGGGCAGACTGCGGGGAATCTTGGAAAAGGTTCCCATATATCTGGTTACTCATCCCTCTCCGGCCCTCTTGGGGGCGACCCTCTATGGTCGCCTTCCTCGAGTTCGATCTTTCTAATTCCTTCCCCTGCGTAGTGGAAACGCACCACAAATCGCGGGGTAAGATGCGGGGGAAGTTTTTCGGCCCATTCCACCACCATTACCCCTCGGAAGAGCATTTCCGAAAGCCCTAGGTCCTCCACCTCTTCCGGGGAGAGTCGGTAAAGGTCTACATGGAAAAGGGGGACCCTCCCGGGGTATTCGTTCACCAGGGTGAAGGAAGGGCTGGTCACATAGACCTCCGGGGGCACCCCCAGACCGCGGGCCAGTCCCTGGACGAAGGTGGTCTTTCCTGAGCCGAGCTCTCCGACGAGGGCCACGAGGTCTCCGGGGGAAAGTCTTCGGGCCAGAGATTCCCCCAAGGCCTGCGTTTCTTCAGGAGAACGGGTTCTATAAACTTGAGGCATATAGGGTAAGCTCTCGCAGGACACGGGGCAGGGCGTCGGCCACCTCCGAGGCCAGGAAGCCGTAGGGTCCCTGTCTTCGGGCCAGGAGATCTCCTGCGGCCCCGTGAAGGTAGACCGCTAGACAGGCGGCCTCGAAGGGTTCGTATCCCTGAGCCAGCAGAGCCCCTAAGAGGCCGGAGAGAACATCGCCGGTGCCTCCTTGGGCCAATCCGGGATTGCCGGAGGAATTGACCGCCTCGCGGCCCTCAGGAGAGGCCACCACCGTGGCCGCTCCCTTGAGGATCACCACCTGACCGCTCTTTCGGGCAGCCTCGCGGGCGGCAGCCAAACGGTCGGCCTGGATTTCTTCCTTGGGGAGGTTTAAAAGCCTCTGCATTTCCCCGGGGTGAGGGGTGAGGACCCTGGGGGCCCGGGCCTCTTGCAGTTCCTCCAACTTCCCGGCCAGGGCGGTAAGGGCGTCGGCATCGAGCACCGTGGGCACGGGGAGCTCCCGGGCCAGAAGGCGGGCCAGGCGCATAGCGGCCTCAGAGAGGCCGAAGCCTGGACCCAATACCGCAGACCGTAGAGCTGTAGCCCGCTGGAGGATCTCCTCAGCGCAATCCGGGGAAAGCTCTGCCTGCGGGGTCTCTGGAGAGAGCCCCAGGGTCAAGACTTCCGGAAGGTAAGAGGCCAGGAGGGGCTGTAAAGAGGAGGCGCAGACCAGGGTAACTAATCCTGCGCCGGCCCTCAGGGCTCCTCGGGCGCAGAGGACCGCGGCCCCACTCTTTCCCCGCGATCCGGCCAGGACCAGGAGATGTCCGAAGGTGCCCTTGTGGCTTTGTGGAGGGCGCGGCTTCAGCCTCCGGGCTACCCAATCCCGGGTAAGGTAAAAACGCCGCGGGGCCCTTTCCTCGATGACCCGCTGAGGCATGCCGATGTCCACCACTTGAAGCTCCCCCACATACTCTCGGCCGGGATAGATCACCTGTCCCACTTTAGGGAGGGCCATGGTGGCGGTGAGGGCGGCCCGCACCGCTGTGCCCAGGGGACGGCCCGTGTCGGCGGAGAGTCCGGAGGGCATGTCCACCGCCACCACTGGAGCCGGGGCCTGGTTCAGGAGGGCGATGGCTCGCGCAAAACGCCCGGAGACTTCTCGGGAGAGGCCGGTTCCGAAAAGGGCGTCCACCAAGAGAGGAGCCGCAAGGATTTTCGGGGCCAGGGCCTCCAAGGAGTCTTCGTCAGGGGCGGAAAGGAGGGGAATCCCGGCGTATCGGGCTATTCGCAGGTTGATCCCAGCCTCGCCCCGATATTTTTCTTCCGGAGCCAGCAGGATCACCTCTACCGGGAGGCCCCGCTGATGGAGGTGGCGGGCCACCACTAGCCCGTCGCCTCCGTTGTTCCCCGGCCCGCAGAGGATAAGTGTCCCGTGGCGTGCTTCCTCCGGGAAGCGGGAAAGGAGGAGTTCGGTCACTCCTCGGCCGGCGTTTTCCATAAGGACCTCCGCAGGCACCCCTACCTCTTCGATGGTAAAACGATCTAAGGCCTGCATCTCCCCGGCATAAACCAACCTCATCTATTCCCTCCTAGCGAGGTTTCCTAAATTCTTTCCAAGATGACCACTGCAGTGGCTAGACCTGCATCGTGCGAAAGGCTTACCCAGGCCCGGGCTTTTTTCTTCCGGAGGCATTCAGCTGCCCGACCGGAGAGACGGAGCTCCGGAGCCCCGTTTTCCTTGCGCACCAGCGCTACCTCCCGTGGAGAAAACCCCAACAGCCCTGTACCCAAGGCCTTACCCAAGGCCTCCTTGGCTGCCCAGGCTCCGGCCAGGGCCTCTGCCCCTCGGGCCTTTCTTTGGGCGTAAGTTATTTCTTCATCAGCAAAAAAGCGCAGAAACCGCCCCCCATAACGTTCCCAAAGCCGGGCTACCCGGGCAACTGAAACTATATCCACCCCCACTCCCAGGAGCACTCCCAACCCCTCCTGCGCCCAAATCCTTCTTTAATTGGAGCTTCGCCCCGAACCCCTTTTGCTCTAAGTTTACCTCATTTTTACGATCTTTTTTAAATTTTTTCTAGGGGCTTCTAACCCAAGTTTGACAGCCAAACAAAAAATCCGCTTGTATCAACGGTTTCCAGACACCCTACCCCGCCTCAGGATCTTCCCCGGCACCCTTTGAAAAGGAGGGCCCCCGGTGCATTGAAGTCAGTCTTCTTGGAAAGATGGATGGTTAGCGAATTCAAGAAACGGCTAATGGTAGAAAAGTAGGAGAAACTGTTGAGCCCTATCAGCTTGAGGAACACCTTGTCCAGTACCAGGATCCTGATATGGAAGGGTCCAATGCTTTGCTATACAAGGAATAGAGCCCATTGGTGGCCCTCAAATGCAAAATCTGGGGTTAATTTTTGGGGGCTTCGGCTTTGCAAGGGAAAACGGCCGCGCCTGCCGGAAAATCACTACCTATCCCCAAGTCTCATTGAGCTCTCTTGACACAACTTTAGTTTTTGGTAGCAAAGAACTGATGGCCCCGGGTGCCCTTGTTTTTAAGGGGTTAAACGGGAAGCCGGTGAGAATCCGGCGCTGGCCCGCAACCGTGACCGGGGACGAAAGCCGCTGGGGGCTGGGGCTAAAATCCTGGTCCCTCGCCCGGGCGCTCAAGGGGCTGGGCCCTGAGGGTTCCCGGGTGGGCCTGTCGGAACCCTTTTCCGGCAGGCGACAGGCCACTGGGTGGGCCGCGGACCCTCGGTCCGCAGGTCGCCTGGGAAGGCGCGGCGAGTAGGAGGATCCGGAAGCCGGGAGACCGGCCTGGGGCCGTAAAGGCGGTGGGGTGGCGAGGACTCCAACCCGACCGCAAGAGTAGCGGTCCCGCCTCGCTAGCCCCCCAAAAAATTTCAAAGGGGGTTGCTATGCACAAGGTTTTTGCTCTATGTGTAGGGTTGGTCTTGCTATGTTTCTCGGGTTCGGTCCAGGCCGGAGCTATCTCCTATTTACCCTTAAAACACCAACATCTTCAGGAAAGACCGGCCATTGTGCTCTGCGCCTTCGGGACCTCTACCCGGGCCCGGGTGACCTTCGAATATCTTTACCGGAAGATACGGGAGGCCTTTCCGGGCTACGAGATCCGCTGGGCCTTCACCTCCAATATCATCCGAGAGAAAATGAACCAGCTCTATGCCCAAAAAGGCCTTTCCCAGAGACTCTACAGTCTGCACGAGGTCTTAGCTGGTCTCTATGCCGAGGGATATCGAAAAGTGATGGTCCAACCCCTGCATGTCTTTCCCGGCCTGGAATACGAAACGGTGGTGGAGGTGGCCCAAAGATTTCCCGACCTGCGTATCGTGGTGGGGGAGCCCCTTCTTTTCCGTTGGGAATACGTGCGAGAGGTCCTCTCGGTGGTGGAAAAGGAATTTCTCCCCCCGAAGGAGGGTCTCAATATCCTGGTGGCCCACGGCACAGACGTGACCTCACAAGGGGCCAACATGACCTATCTCGGTCTGGACTGGCTGGTGCGCCACCGCTATTCCAACGTTCTTCTAGGTACGGTGGAAGGCGTACCCGGAGGAGAAGAGGTCCTTGAAGAGGCCCAAAAGTATCCCGGGAAGCGGGTGCGCTTTATTCCCTTTATGCTCGTGGCCGGCGACCACATCATGCACGACATCATGGGCAGAAATCAGGGATCAGAGAAGAGTTGGCGGGAGGTGCTCGAGGCTGCCGGAAAGAAGGTGGACTGTGTAACCATCAAATTGAACAGAAAAATCTACTACCGAGGGCTGGGGCTTTATCCAGAGATAGCCGAATTTTTCGTGAAACAGATTCAGCGCGGGCTGGAGATCCTGAAAAACTATTAAGGGGGAAGAACCTTGCGCCTTTACGGGGTGGGGGTGGGCCCCGGAGATCCGGAGCTTCTTACGCTTAAGGCCTTAAGAGTACTGGAAAAGGCGGTCCACATCTTCGTGGCCTCCTCCAGTAAAAACGACTACTCCTTGGCCCTGCGGGTGGTGGAAGATTATCTCCCGAAGGGGGTGCCGGTGGAGAGACTCTCCTTTCCCATGACTCGGGAGCGTTCGTGCCTGGAAGGGGCCTGGAGGGAGAATGCCCGGCAAGTAGTAAAGGTCTTGGAGGAGAAGGGCTCGGCCGTCTTTCTTACCTTGGGGGACCCGGCGCTCTTTTCCACCTTTGGGCCTCTGGCGCAGGCCGTACGGGAGATCGTCCCGGAGGTGGAAATAGAGATGGTCCCGGGGATTACCGCGGCCCAGGCCGCCGCTGCCCGCCTTAAGGTTATTCTGGCTGAAGGGGAGGGAGCCTTCCTCATCGCTAGCGGCTTGGCCACAGAAGAAACCTTGCGTAAGCTGACCCAGGAAGTCTCCTCTTTCGCCCTTTACAAGATTCATCGTCGGGCTCCGGAGATCGTCCGCCTCCTCCAAGACCTGGGATGTCTCTCCCAAACCCAGGCCATCTCCCTGTGCGGCTTTCCCGAAGAAAAGGTCTACCAGGACCCCCGGGAAATCTCTCGCTCAAGACCTCCTTACTTCACCCTTCTTTTGGTGGGAGGGAAAAAGCTTTAAAGAGAGGCCCCGGAGAAGGCACCTTCGTCCGGGATTCGCCCCCAGATTTCTTCATCCCCCAAGAGACCTCTCAAAATGCGGAGACCCCCTCCGGAGGGAAAGGATTTCTTTAACCCAGCGGGGGACCTCTTGACTGGCTGGTCCGTAGCGGTGTTCATGGAAGAAATGGGCGTTTTCCGCAGGCTCCAGATTGATTTCCACACAATGGGCCCCGGCTTGGCGGGCCACCTCCACGAAGCCCGCTGCCGGCCAAACCGTCCCTGAGGTCCCGATAGCCACGAAGAGATCGCAGGAAAGGAGGGCCTCGTAAATCTCCAAAAGATGGAAAGGCTCTTCTCCGAACCAGACCACGTGGGGTCTTAAGGTCCCTTTCTTTCCACAGGAGGGGCAAGGAGTCTCCGGAAAGATCTCTCCCTCTTCCCGGAAGATCCCTCTACAGGCCTCACAGCGCACCTTGAGAAGCTCTCCATGGAGGTGAAGCACTTTCTTGGAGCCTGCCCGCTCGTGAAGATCGTCCACATTTTGGGTGACCAGAAGAAACTCTCCAGGAAAGCGCCTTTCGAGATCGGCCAGGGCCCGGTGGGCCGGATTGGGTTTGACCCGGAGGAGATCGCGCCGGCGGGCGTTATAGAACTCATGCACCAGACGAGGATTTTGCCGGAAACCCTCTGGGGTGGCCACCTCCTCAAGATTGTATCTTTCCCAGAGGCCCCCGGGGTCCCGAAAGGTGGGAATGCCGGACTCCGCTGAAATCCCCGCCCCGGTGAGGATGACCAACTTCCGAAAGGGCTTCATAAGCACCTTTCTCCTTACTATCGCCAGGTCTCGCCTCTCTCCAGCCAGAAAGGTCGAGAGTAAGGTGAGGGTCAGGATTGGGCCAGCTCCCGGAAGGCTTCCTCCGCCGCCGCAAGGGTCTCATCGATCTCTCTTTCCGTATGGGCCAGGGAGACGAAAGTTGCTTCAAACTGGGAGGGGGCGAAGTAGATGCCCCGGGCGGTCATAGCCCGCCAGAAGGCCCCGTAGCGGGCGGTGTCTGAAGCCGCGGCCTCAGCAAAGTTGGTCACCCGACCTTCCCGGAAAAAGAGGGTCATCATGGAGCCCACCCGATTTCCCGTGACCTTGAGACCAGCCTTGCGGGCTGCCTCAGAAAGCCCCTCAAAGAGCCGGGCCGAGAGCTCCTCCAGACGCTCGTAGGTCCCCGGTCGAGTGAGGATGCGCAGGGTGGTAAGGCCTGCAGCCACGGCCAAGGGATTTCCGGAAAGGGTCCCAGCCTG
The DNA here is from genome assembly GCA_003978075.1 of Thermodesulfatator sp. Classification (GTDB taxonomy): domain Bacteria; phylum Desulfobacterota; class Thermodesulfobacteria; order Thermodesulfobacteriales; family Thermodesulfobacteriaceae; genus Thermosulfurimonas_A. The sequence goes on from QOAM01000056.1 coordinate 18,641, forward strand.
ATAGACCGGGCCTTCAGGGGCCACATACTCCATGATCTCCGCCTTTCCCCCGTAGGCCCCTACCGGAAGCCCTCCACCGATGATCTTCCCCAGACAAGTGAGATCCGGCTCGACTCCGTAAAGGGCCTGGGCCCCTCCCAACCCCACCCGGAAACCGGTGATCACCTCGTCAAAGATGAGAAGGGCCCCGTGTTTCCGAGTGATCTCTCGTAGGCCTTCCAGAAAACCGGGTTCCGGGGGCACCACCCCCATATTCCCGGCCACGGGTTCCACGATCACCGCGGCGATCTCCTTTCCCAGGGACTCAAAGCACTCCCGCACCGCAGAAAGGTCGTTGTAAGGAAGGCTCACGGTGTGGGCCACGATCTCTTCCGGCACTCCAGGGCTTCCCGGGATCCCCAGGGTGGCCACCCCAGAGCCGGCTTTTACCAGAAAGGAATCCGCATGGCCGTGATAGCAGCCGTCAAACTTCACGATCTTCTTGCGCCCGGTGTAGCCCCGGGCCAGGCGGATAGCGCTCATGGTGGCCTCGGTCCCGGAGTTGACTAAGCGGACCTTCTCCACCGAGGGCACACACTCACCGATCAGACGGGCCAGTTCCACCTCGCCCCAGGTGGGGGCCCCGAAGCTGGTCCCCCCTTCAGCCGCAGCCTTCACCGCAGCCACCACCTCTCGATGGGCGTGTCCCAGGATGAGCGGCCCCCAGGAGGCCACATAGTCGATGTAGCGCCGGCCGTCCACATCATAGAGAAACGGCCCCTCACCCCGCTCGAAAAAGAGGGGATCCGCCCCGACACTTTTACAGGCCCGCACCGGGCTGTTCACCCCTCCGGGAATAACCTTCAGGGCCTCGGCAAAATAGATCTTGGACTTCGTTCCCGCCATCTTTACCTCCTCCTCTGCGGTGAGGATCATACCCCAGCCCCTCTCGTGAAAGAGAGGGACTTTAGTCCCGCGGGCGGTGCTTTTTCCACCAACGTAAGAAAAGCTTGCGTTTCAGGGCCGAAAGGTGATCCACATAGAGGACACCGTTCAGGTGATCTAATTCATGCTGCACGGCCCGGGCCCCCAGCCCCTCAAGCTCCATCTCAAAGGGTTTACCCTCCCGATCCAAGGCGCGCACCAGCACCCGGGCCAGGCGCTTGACCTTGGCGGAATAGCCCGGAATGCTCAGACAACCCTCCTCCTCGTAGAGTTCTCCTTCCCCCTCCACGATTTCCGGGTTGAGGAAAAACAGGGGCTGGCGAGGGGCGTTTTCCTCCTTTTGAGAGAGATCTAACACAAAGACCCGCGAAAGCACCCCCACCTGGTTGGCCGCTAGCCCTAACCCCTTGGCGGCGTACATGGTCTCCAGCATGTCCTCCAGCAGGTTCTGGAGCCCTCCATCTATCTCTCGGATCTCTTGGGCCCGCTCCCGTAGAAGGGGATCCCCGTAAACCAGGATCTTACGTACGGCCATATCCTTTTCTCCAAACCGGCAATCAGCCCTTCCGGGCTATAAATCATTACCATTATAAGAATTATTCCAAAGATGGCCACCTCATAGTCCTCAAAGCGGGTGAGGAGTTCGGGCAACAAGGCTAGAAAGACCGCCCCCGTGACAGCCCCCCAGAGGCTGGCAATACCTCCTACCACCACCATGGTCACGAACTCTATGGAATGAAGGAAGGTGAAGCTGTAGGGGCTGATAAAGGTCACGAAGTGGGCGTAGAGGGAGCCCGCCAGGGTGGCCAGGGCAACCGAAAAGAGGAAGACCCCCATCTTCAAGCGATGGATGCTGTAGCCCAAGGAGCGCAGGGCTGGCTCGCTATCGTGTAGGGCCAGGAGGGCCCGGCCCCAAGGGGAATGGATAAGATGGAGACTAACCACCAGGGCCAAAAGGACCAGGCTCCAGGTGAGGAGAAAGGTCTGGTGGAAGGAAAGGAAGGCCAGACTTCCTACCGTAAAGGGCGGGATACCCACCAAGCCGGAGGGGCCTCCGGTAAGTCCTACGGCCTCCTTGAAGAAGATTTCCACGATGACTCCCAGACCCAGGGTGGCTAAGGCTAGATAATGCCCTCGCAGGCGTAAGGTGGGAAGCCCCACGAGAAAAGCCAGAAGCAGGGTAAGACCTTGGGCCCCGAGGAGGCCCCAAAGGGGGGACACGCCGTAACGTACACTCAGGATAGCCGAGACATAGGCCCCCAGGCCGTAAAAGGCAGCGTGTCCTAGGGAGACCTGGCCGGCGTAGCCCATGAGGAGGGAGAGTCCGATGACTACCAGCACCTGGAGCCCTACCATGGTGAGCACATTAAAGAGGTACTCGTTGTGGAGCCCTAAAAAGGCCGCTAACACCAAAAGGGCGAGAGCCCCTAACTTGAGATATTCCCGGAGCATCCTAAAGCTTTTCCATTTTCTCGGGGCTAAGGAGGCCTTCGGGCCGCAGGAAGAGCACCACGAGGAGGAGGATGAAGGCTATGGCGTCCTTGTAAGCGGAGGAAAGGTAGCCTGCGGCTAGGGCCTCGAGTATCCCCAGGATGAAGCCCCCGAGGAGGGCCCCTCCGGCGGAGCCCAGGCCTCCAAAAACCGCCGCGCTGAAACCCTTGAGACCCAGCATAGTGCCCATGTCGTAGCTGGCAAAGACCAGAGGGGCAATCACCGTCCCGGCTAGCCCCGAGAGGGCCGCACTGATTCCGAAGGCTAGGCAGGTAAGTCCAGAAAGATTGATGCCTAAAATCCGGGCCCCGAAGCGATTGTAGGCGCAGGCTCGCATGGCCTTGCCCCAGAGGGTGTAGCGAAAAAAGGCCGCCACCACCACGAAGACCAGGGCTGAAGTCCCCAACACCAGGAGACCCTGCCGCGGGAGCGCGGCCTTAAAGAAAGAGAGGGGAGGGCCTGCCCAAAAGGGCGAGGCTGGAAGGGGCTCCTTGCCCCAGAGGAGCATGGCTACCCCTTTGAGGAGGATGGAGACCCCGATGGTGATGATGATGAGGGTGAGGGGGGAGGCCTCCCGCGCCGGACGGATAGTGAATCTTTCAGTGAGGATCCCGGTGAGGGTGGCCCCCGCTAGCGCCAGAGGGAGGACCAGCAGGAGGGGCCAGCCCCGGCCAGCCAACCAGGCCGTGAGCATGGCCCCCACCATGACGAACTCCCCCTGGGCAAAGTTGATCACCCCGGTGGCGCTGTAAATGATCATAAAGCCCAGGGCGATCAGGGCGTAAATGGCCCCGTTTACCAGCCCGGAGAAGAGGAGCTCCAGGATCATTCTTTAAGTAGGTGGAAATCCCCTCCACGAATCTCTACCAGCACAAAGGCCTCCCGCTCGGAAAGGCCGTTGTGATCCTGGGGACTCATATTGAAGATGCCGTGGATGCCCCGGACCCCTTTCATGTTTTCCAAGGCGTCGCGGATGGCCTTCCGATCGGCTCCGGCCTGGGCCAGGGCCTTTTTCAGCAATAGAAAGGCGTCATAGGCGTGTCCCCCAAAAGAAGAAGGCTCCACTCCGTAGCGGGCCTTATACCGCTTGATGTAGCTCAGGAGCAAGGGCTTCTGAGGATCGGTGTCCGGAAGCTCGTGGGCCACGATGAGCTTCCCCGCGGGAAGGATAATGCCCTCGGCGGCCTTCCCCGCCAGCTCGATAAAGCGCCGGGAGGCCACCCCATGGCTCATGATGAGCTTCTGGGTCATGCCCAGCTCGCGCATGTTCCGGGCTACGATGGCCGGGCCGGGGTTGGTCCCCCAGCAGATCACGGCCTGGGCCTTGGCCTTCCGGATGCGGATGAGTTGAGGCTTCATGTCCGTATCTTTGGGGCCGAAGAGCTCGTCAGCCACAATGGTGATCCCGTATTGCGGGGCCAGACGCTTTAATTCCTGGCGTCCGCTCTGGCCGAAACCGTTAGAGACGGTGAGGATCCCCACCCGGGTGAGGCCGTGGGCCTTGAGGTAACCGTAAATCTTTTTGACGGCTAGGCGGTCGCTCTGGGCCACCTTGAAGACGTAGGGACGCACCGGCTCCACGATGCGGATACCCGCGGCGCAGGAGATGAGCGGCACCCGATAGCGTTCGGCCAGAGGGGCCACCGCCAGACTGGTCCCGGTGCGGCTGGGGCCGATCACCGCCAGCACCCGATCCTGGGTCACCAGGCGCATGAACTTCTGGACCGTCAGGGTCTCTTCCCCCTGAGTATCGTAGATAATGGCCTCCACCGGATGCCCGTTGATCCCCCCGGCCCGGTTGACCTCCTCCACCAGCATCTCTAGGGTCTTCTTTTCCGGATCCCCGATGAAGGAGGTGGGCCCAGTTACGGAAAAGAGGGCCCCGATACGATAAGGCTTCTTGGCCTGCCCCAAGGAACCCCAAAGGAAAAGGAGACCTCCTAGGAAGATAGCCAACCAGTTGCGCATCTTAAACCTCCTTTTGGAAATATTTGGAGGATAATGCCAGGTAGGAGCTCTATTGTCAAACCAGGACTTGCCCGGTAAAAAGGGGCAAAGGCGGAAAAGGAGGCCTTATGCACCCTCTTTTAGCCAGGGAAGGAGAGCGGCGAATCCTTCTGGGAAACGAGGCCATTGTGCGCGGGGCTTTGGAGGCGGGCCTGCGGGTGGGAGCGGCTTATCCCGGAACCCCTTCTTCAGAGATAGGTAACCACCTCTTTGCCTTGGCCCAAGAGCTCCCCGGACTCTATTTTGAGTTCTCGGTGAATGAGAAGGTGGCCCTGGAGGTGGCTGCGGCGGCAGCGGCCTGTGGCCTGCGCGCCCTCACCTGCATGAAACACGTGGGTCTCAACGTGGCGGCTGATCCCTTCCTCACCCTGGCCTATGTGGGTGTAAAAGGGGGGATGGTGGTGGTCACCGCCGATGACCCTTCCTGCCATTCCAGCCAGAACGAGCAAGATAATCGCTATTATGCCCGCCTTTCCGGGCTTCCCATGCTGGAGCCGTCCACCCCAGAAGAGACCCGCCAGCAGGTGATCTACGCCTTTGAACTCTCGGAGAGACTGGAGTTGCCGGTCCTCCTCCGCACCACCACCCGGGTCTCCCATGCCCGGGGCCCGGTCCACTGCGGGCCCCTGGCGGATTACCAGACTTTTCCTGAGGGACGCTTTGAAAAGGACCCCGGGCGTTGGATTCCGGTGCCGGCGGTGGCTCGCAAGCGGCACCAGGTGCTTCTCGAAAAGGCCCGGATGGCCGAAGAGGAAGCTCTCCGGTGCCCCTTTAACCGGATGGTCCAGCGCGGGCCGCTGGGGGTGGTAGCCTCCGGGGTCTCGGTCCTCTATGTGGAAGACGCCCTGCGGGAGCTAGGGCTGGAGGAGGTCTCCGTGCTCTATCTGGGCTTTACCCACCCCTTCCCTCGGGCCCTGGCTCGGGAGTTTCTCTCCGGCCTCGAAAGGTGCCTGGTGGTGGAGGAGCTCGAGCCCTATCTGGAAGAGGCCCTCAAGGTCACGGCCCAGGAGGTCGGTCTCCCGGTAAAGATCTTGGGCAAGACCCAGGGGTACCTCCCCCGTTATCATGAATTTCATCCGGGGATGGTCAAGTCCGCCCTAGCCCGGGCCTTTGAACTAGATTGGCAGCCTCCGGAGAAGCCGGATACCTCCTGGATCCCGGAACTTCCCCCCCGTCCCCCCACCCTCTGCCCGGGCTGCCCTCACCGGGAGACTTATAAACTCCTCAAAGAGGTCCTGCAAGAAATGGGAGAGGAGACAGATACTATTTACCCTACAGACATAGGTTGCTATACCCTGGGGCTCTTACCCCCTTTGCGCATGGCTGACTACCTCCTTTGCATGGGTTCCAGTGTGGGCTCCTCCTGCGGGTTTTCGGTAGCCACTAAGCAACGGATCGTTTCTTTTATCGGAGATTCCACCTTTTTTCATGCCGGTCTCCCCCCTTTGGTAAACGCCCTTTACCAAGGGCACCGTTTCACCCTGGTAGTCCTGGACAACGAGACCACGGCTATGACCGGCCATCAGCCGGTGCCTTCGCAGGAGTTGCGTCCAGAGGCCCTTCGGGATCGTCCGGTGATCCCCATCGCCCGGGTTTGTGAAGCGCTGGGAATCCCGACGGTAGAGATCAACCCTTACCGGAAAGCCGAGGCCAAGGAGAAGGTAAAGCCCGTACTTTCTTCGGGAAGACTGGGGGTGATCGTCTCCAAGGCCCCCTGCGTGCTCTACCGGGCCAAGTTCAAGAAATAAAAAGAATCGCTAAGACTTCCGGGTTTTTTCCGGTGCTCTCTCCAAGCGAATTCCTTTAAAGGAAGGAGGGGGTTCGTGTACGCACGCTCCGGTAGGGAGGAGTTGTCAAAGAGAAGGGCGGAGGGCATAATGGAAAAGCAGATTTTGCGAGGAGGAAGGAGATGCTGGTCAAGGACTGGATGAGCAAAGAAGTGATTGTGCTCGATGAGAATGCTTCCATCATGAAGGCCTCTCAAATCATGAAAGAAAACAACATCCGACGTATTCCGGTGGTGCGCGGGGGAAGATTGGTGGGCATCATTAGTGACCGGGACATCAAGGAGGCCACCCCTTCGAAGGCCACGGCCCTGGATGTCCACGAACTCTACTATCTTCTGGCTGAGGTGCGGGTAAAAGACATCATGACCCCAGACCCTATCACCGTGCGTCCGGAGGACACCGTGGAGTACGCGGCGGTGCTCATGCTAGAAAACCGCATTTCTGGGCTCCCGGTGGTGGACGAAAGGGGTCAGGTAGTGGGCATCATTACCCAGACCGACATCTTCAAACTTTTTGTGAACATCACCGGGGTCTATCAGGGCCCTATTCAGGTAGGACTCATCCTGGAGGACCCGGGCACCCTGGACGAGGTCACGCGGATCATTGTGGAACACGGGGCCCAGATCGTGAGCATCCTTACCTATCGGGATGAACTCGAGCCCAAGAAGCGGCAAGTATTCGTGAGGATGACCGAGCTCCCGGAGGAGGAATTCCAAAAGCTCCTCCAGGTCTTGAGTACTCGGTATCAGGTGCGTTATTGGGCCCGAGACGATGTGACCCGCATCCGGCCCCGGGATATCAGCGCCACCAGAAAAGCCATTTTAGAGGAGCCCCTCTCCGAGGTCTAAGAGGAGGGACTTCTCGAATCTCCGGGGCCTTCCCTTCGGGATAAGGGAGCCAGAGGTCTTCGGTTCCTCGGCCAGGCACTCGATCCCGGAAGGGGACGAAGGTGATACCCTCCGGTACCGGAAAATCCTGAGAGGGCTGAGGCAGGGCTTTCATCACCGCTAGCCACACCGGGCAGGCCGCTCGCCCCCCAGTTTCCCACCTTCCCAGGCTGCGCGGCTGGTCGTAGCCCACCCAGACCCCGCAAGTATAGGCCGGAGTGAAGCCCACGAACCAGGCATCCTGATAGCGGTCGGTGGTCCCGGTCTTTCCGGCCACAGGCACCCCCAGGGCCCGGGCGCAGCGTCCGGTGCCCTCACGGACCACCTCTTTCAGAAAGAAGGTCATCACATAGGCCGTCTCTGGAGAAAAGACCCGCAAACGCCGGGGCGAGGCCCTATAGATGAGCCGCCCATCGCGGTCATAGATCACCGCTACCAGGTGAGGTTCGATCATCTCTCCGCCCCCGGGAAAGGCGGTGTAGGCCCGGGTCAGGGCCAAGGGGGAGACCCCCAGGCTTCCCAGGGCCACGGAGAGGTTGTGCGGGAGCCTCTGGGTGAGACGAAGGTCGATGAGAGTTTCTTCCACCTCGGGGATCCCCAAGGCCCGAGCGATCTTTACGGCCACGGTGTTGCGGGACTCCACCAGGGCGTAGCGCAGGGAAATGATCCCCAGATAGTGGTGGTCGAAGTTCCGGGGGCGCCAGAAGGTATGGGGCTCGGCTCCGGGCAGCACTACCGGTTCATCCATCACCAGGGAGTCCGGGCGCAGGAGGTCGTCCTCCAGGGCCCGCGCCCAGAGAAAGGGCTTGAGGGCTGAGCCCGGCGGACGCCGGGCATAAACCGCCCGATTGAACTGACTCTCCTGATAGTCCCGCCCCCCTACCAGAAGCCGCAGACTTCCGCTCCGATTTTCCACACAAACCACGGCCAGCTGGGGAAGTTTCTTGCGGTGGTGACGCGCGGGGATGGCCTGCAAGGCCTTGAAGACCCCTGGCCGGGCCCTTTCCCACCAGGAGAGATCCAAAGAGGTATATATGCGATAGCCCCCGGTGTCCAGACGCCTTCGGCCGAACATTCTCTCCAGCCGTATTCTTACCACCTGCAAAAAGTAGCCCGCGCGGGGATCCGGGGAGAAGTCCAGGGGATGGAGGCGAAGGGGGGCCTTTTCCGCGGCCTGGGCGGTCTCGGGGGTGATGTAGCCCTCCTCCATCATGCGCCGCAGGACATAGGCCCGGCGCTGGAGGGCCGCTCGGGGATGGCGCAAGGGGTTGAAACGGCTGGGGGCCGGGGTGAGCCCGGCAATAAGGGCCGCCTCCGGAAGGGTGAGCTCCCACACGTGCTTTCCGAAATAGGTGAGGGCTGCGGCCTCCACTCCATAAGCCCCGGCCCCAAGATAGATCTGATTGAGGTAGATATTCAGGATCTCGTCCTTAGTGAGGGCCTTGTCGATCCTCCAGGCCAGAATAGCCTCCCGGATCTTGCGGGTAAGGGTCCTTTCTGGAGAAAGGAGCAGGGCCCGGGCCACCTGCTGGGTGATGGTGCTTCCTCCTTGCACCACGCGCCTGGCCCGGATGTCGGCTAGAAGGGCTCGGAGAATGCTCAGGAGGTCTATCCCCGGATGCTCGTAGAAACGGGCGTCCTCGGCAGCCACGAAGGCCTGGATGAGATAAGAGGGCATACGGGAAAGGGGCACGGGGAAGCGGCGCTCCCGATACCAGTAGGCCAGAGGATGACCCTCGCGGTCATAGACCACGGTCACCGCCGGTGGGCGATAATTTTTAAGGGCGGAGATGTCCGGAAGCTCCAGCCGGAAGTAGAGGTAAAGCCCCCCCAAGATGGTTCCCAAGGCTACTAGGGCCGCGGCCAGGAGGAGCAGCGAGGCGTGATAATAAGTGAGCCTCATCTTTCCGGGCGGGCCTTGAGGGTCCGCAGGCGATTTAAGGCCGCAGCCACTTCAAACCGGCGCACGAAGGCCAGGTCCCCCTTCTCCTCTCCCAACCAGCCAAATCCCTGAGAAAGAAGACGCCTTTCCGCCTCGAGCACGGCCTCCGCCAAGGAACATGGCCACCGATCTCGGAGGGCGAGCAGGATGAGCCCTAGGGTGCGTACCTGATCCGCAGAGACCAATTGCTCCACCGCCGAAAGATCAATGGATTCCCGCCCTAAGGAAAGGCCATCCACCCCGTGGACTTTGAGCTTCAGCGGGGACTGGAGCCCGTCGGAGAGGACGCGTCGCCGGGGGATCCCTTGGAGGGGCTCCGGGGCCTCCGGTTGACGCCGCGAAGGATAGGCCTTAACGACCTCCCTGGCCCGGGCGGTGACCTCCTGCGGACGGTAATGGTCCATGGCGATCACCGTATCGGCCACCTCGAGGTAGTCCCCGGAGCCTCCCATGACCAACACGGTGGAGACCCCCAGGCGCTCGTAAAGCTCGCGCACCCGGTCCAGGAAGGGGGTGATGGGTTCCTTGTCCTTGCTCACCAGGGCCTGCATCCGGGCGTCCCGTATCATGAAGTTGGTGGCTGAGGTGTCCTCGTCGAGAAGCAGGACCCGGGCCCCTACCTCCAGGGCCTCCATAATGTTAGCGGCCTGGCTGGTGGACCCTGAAGCGCAAGGCGTCTCAAACTCCCGGGTATCCTTGCCGAAGGGCAGGTTGGTGATAAAGGGCGAGATGTCCACCCCGGTTACGGCTCGGCCGTCCTCGGCCCGGATTTTTACCGTCTCGTAGCAGGAGACCACCAGTTCCCGTCCGTCTCCAGGCCGGTGATTGTAGACTCCCAGCTCCAGGGCCCGAAGCAGGGTGGACTTCCCGTGAAAGCCCCCGCCTACGATGAGGGTCACCCCCTTAGGGATTCCCATACCCCGCACTCGACCTCGATGGGGTAACTCCACCTCGAGGGTGAGCTCCGGCGGGGGCTCGAAGGGCACGGCCTCTTTCGCCGGTCGAGGATCCACTCCGGAGGCCCGGGGAAGCACCGCCCCCTGAGCCACGAAGGCCACCAAACCCAATTCCGAGAGTTTGGCCCGCAGGAAATCGGCGTCCTCGTTGACCTCCACGAAACGCCAGAGTTCCTCTTGGTCCACTCTCGCGAAGAGGAGGGCCTCCTTTACCATCTGCGGCAGGGCCTCTCCCAAGAGCTCCCAAGCCTCTCGGGCCAGCACCCGCCGCCCGGCTGCCGGAAGCCCTACGAAAAGACGGGCCGTGATCTCTCCCTGCGATCCCACGGTGACTGCGGAACGCGGCAGGATCTCCTGCCCCGGTCCGTGGACCTGGATCAGTCCGCTTTTTCCCGATCCCCGACGCTCGGAAAAGCGACGGGCCAGACGGCTCAGGCGATCGGCCAGATAGTTTTCCAGCCCCACGCGGCGGGAAGGGTTGGCATAAGCCGAGGCCGGAAAACGGGCCACCTCCGGAGGAACCTGCACTCGCACCCGGCTAGGAGGGGCAAAAGGATCGGCCTGCACTCGATCCACCAGGAGTTCAAAACCCGGGAAACGGTAACGCCCACTCAGCTCCCGATAAGCCCCGTAGCCCCGCCCATCGATCCGCCAGAGAATTTTTCTCAACCGTTCCATCGGTTGCTCAATCCATTTTCCCGTGATTTAATGGGATCGGAATCCGGCCGCCAACCTAGACACTTTAATGAATAGCCCGGATTTTTACCAGGCCATTTTGGATCTCTTCCCGGGATGGGTAGCGGTAATCTCCCGAGATCATCGAGTCCTTTATGTCAACCAAAAGATGCGCGAGTGGTGCGGAGAGGATCCCTCGGGCAAGCTCTGTTATCAGGTCTTCCACGGCCTTTCCCAGCCCTGTCCCTGGTGCAAAAAAGAGGAGGTACTCGAGCAGCGAAAGCCCGCCTTCTGGGAGCTCCGAAGCTCTAAAGATAGCCGTTGGTTTGAGATCCGCTCTCTGCCCCTACCTTGGCAAGAGAAAATGCTTTATCTCACCATAATCCTGGATATCACTGAAAAGAAGCGCTTGGAGGAGAAGTTAGAGAAACAGCTGGCCTTTTTCCGGAAGGTGCTAGACGAAAGTCCCATCCTTATCCTCTTTAATCGCCAGAGAAAACCCATCTTTGTAAATCGGACTTTCGAGAGGATTACCGGGATACCTCGCACGGAGGCCTTAGGACGCAATCTCTTTGAGCTCATAGTCCCTCCAGAGGCTCTTTCCGAATGGCAGAGACACTGTGATGAGGTCCATTGCGGAATCTTTAAGCGCGGGGTGGAGCTTCCCTTGCTCGACCGGCAGGGTGGCCTGCATTATCTCTTGTGGAACTGCATGCAGGTGGAGGATCCGGAGGGAGAACCCCTGGTGGTGGGCATGGCTGTGGACATCACCGAGAATAAGCGTCTCCAAGAAGAATATCTTCAGATCCAAAAGATGGAGAGCTTGGGGCGCTTTACCGGGGTCCTCCTCCACGAGCTGAACAATCTTTTCATGGCCCTTCAGGGGTATATCAGTGTGAGTCGCCTCAAACTCGACCAGCCGGAAAAGGTCCGGCAGAACCTTGACCGTATGGAAGAGCTCATCGACCGCTGGCGCCACATGAGCCGGGACCTCCTTTCTTTTACCAAGAAATCTCCCATCCAGGCGGAGGTGGTGGATCTGGCTCAGGCCCTCCGCCGAGTGGAAGAGACCTTGCAAAGACTTTTGGGTTCCGGGATCCAAGTGGTGGTGGAGGCCCCCAAAGGGGGCCTTCCGGTACGGTTGAATCCTGCAGCCCTGCAGCAGATCCTCTTCAACCTGGCCTCCAACGCCCGTGAGGCCATGGGAGGGAGGGGAAAGATCCAGATAACTCTGGAAAAGGTCGAGCTTCCGGAAGAAAGTGCCCAAATCCTAGAACTTTCTTCTGGACCTTACGCCCTTCTTACCTTTCGGGATACCGGGCCGGGAATCCCTTCCGAAGTCCTGCCCCATATCTTTGAACCCTACTTTACCACCAAAGCCGAAGGTACAGGCCTAGGGCTAGCCACGGTCTACTCCTTGGTAAAGCAGCACCGGGGACATATAGCCGCTTACAATCACCCCGAAGGCGGAGCGGTCTTCCGCATCTATCTTCCTTTGGTGACCTCCTCCCCGGGGAAAGTCTCCCGGGATCTTTCCCTTTTGGTGGTGGAAGAGAATCAGGTCCTCTTGGAGACCCTCAAGGATCTTTTGGAATACCTGGAATACCAACCCCGTCTTGCCCGAAGTTTCAGGGAGGTCCGGGATCTCCTCGAGCAAGGCTTTGTTCCGAAGATCTTGCTTACGGACATTTACCTGCGAAGCGGGCCTCAAGAAAGGGAAATACTCGAACTGGCTGCTCGCTTTCCCGAGATGAAACTGATTATTGCCACCCCTTATCCCTGGGAGATGGTGGAAAAGGCCCTCTCCGGTCTCAAGAAGCGGTTGATCTACCTTTCTAAACCTTTCTCTCTGGACGACTTGCGCCAAGCCTTGGAGAAAGCCTGTGAGCTCACCTAAAAAGACCTCCCGAAAAAGGGAAAATTCCCCTGCTGGTAAAAAAGGGGCTTGTGCGGAGACTTTGCAGGGGGAGGCCTTGGAGGGATTTTTGAGGTATCTCAGGCAAGAAAGGGGCTATTCGCCCCACACCCTGCGGGCTTATGCCCGGGACCTCCGTGATTTTGGGGAGTTTTTAGGAGGGCGTTCCCTTCTGGAGGCCGATCTTCAGGATTTGCGGGCCTGGATAATGCATCTTCGGGCCAAGGTTTCGGCCCGCACCGTGGCCCGTAAGCTCTCGGCCCTCAAGAGTTTTTACCGTTATCTTCTGAAAAGGGGGTTCCTTCAGGAGACCCGTCTTTTGGTCCTCTCGGGGCCCAAACTTTCCCGGGATCTCCCCCGGGTGCTCACTGTGGACGAGGCCCTGGCCCTAGTGGAGGCCCCGCAGGGAGAGGACTTCTTTACCCTGCGCGATCGGGTAGCCCTGGAGCTCCTTTACGGCTCAGGGCTCAGGGCCTCGGAGGTCTGCGGACTCCGGCTTGGGGATCTTCATCTGGGAGCTCGTCTGGTGCGGGTGCGAGGCAAGGGACGCAAGGAGCGGCTGGTACCTCTGGGACGCAAGACTTTAGAGGCCCTGAGGGCCTATCTCCCGGTACGCAAGAGCTTTCTTGAATCCCGAGGGAAAGAGAGCGAGCACCTTCTACTCAATCGGCAAGGGGAAGCCCTCTCCCCGCGCAGTCTCCAGCGGCTGGTCAAACGCTACGCCCGGGCCTTGGGACTTGCCGGGGTCCATCCCCACGCCCTGCGGCATTCCTTTGCTACCCATCTCCTGGAATCCGGAGCTGATCTACGGAGCATCCAGGAGATGCTGGGCCACAGCCGGCTCACCACCACAGAACGCTACACCCACCTGGATCTAGGACACCTTTCCCGCGTTTACGATGCGGCTCACCCCCGTGCCCTTGCCCAAAGGCCCTCCCAGGATAAAGACCTCTAGAGAGATCTAGGGTCTCTAGAAAAAAATTGAAGAGGACTTAAAATGTGAACTCATGGTGAAAAGAGGTGGGGGCAGGGCCCCCAAGGGATTAAGGCCATGTTGAAGGGCACTACGGTAGTGGCGGTGCGGAGGGAGGGGAAGACGGTGCTGGCCGCTGACGGTCAGGTCACCCTGGGGGAGACGGTGATCAAGCACGGGGCGCGCAAGGTGCGCCGCCTTTACAAAGGGCAGGTCCTGGTGGGCTTTGCCGGTTCTACCGCCGACGCCCTTACCCTCTTCGAACGACTAGAAAAAAAACTGGAGCTTTATAGCGGGCATCTGGTAAGGGCCGCGGTGGAGCTGGCCAAGGACTGGCGTACGGATAAACTCCTGCGCCGTCTAGAGGCCCTACTTATCGCCTGTGATCGGGAGAGGATCCTTCTCATCTCCGGAGCCGGGGATGTAATCGAACCGGACGAGGAGGTGCTGGCCATTGGCTCCGGCGGTCCCATGGCTCTGGCGGCAGCCAAGGCCCTGCTCAAGCACACTAAGCTCTCCGCTCGCCAGATTGCTGAGGAGGCCCTGCGCCTGGCCGGCGAACTTTGTATCTACACCAATCAGGAAATTACGGTCGAGGAACTATGAAACCCCTTACTCCCAGAGAAATCGTAGCTGAATTGGACAAGTACATAGTAGGGCAGACCGAGGCCAAGAAGGCCGTGGCCATCGCCCTGCGCAACCGCTGGCGACGGCAGCAGGTTCCCCCTCCGTTGAGGGACGAGATCTATCCCAAGAACATCATCATGATCGGGCCCACCGGGGTGGGCAAGACGGAGATTGCCCGTCGGCTGGCCCGCCTTTCCGGCTCTCCTTTTCTCAAGGTGGAGGCTACCAAGTTCACCGAAGTTGGTTATGTGGGCCGCGATGTAGAGTCCATGGTACGAGACCTTACGCACATCGCGGTCCAGATGGTCAAGGCCGAAGAGCAGGAGAAGGTCAAGGAGCGGGCCCGGCGCCTGGCTGAAGATCGCCTTTTGGATCTGCTCGTGCCTCCTACCCCTCATCGCCCGGAAGGAGATTCCGAGACCCGGGAAAAGTTCCGGCGCATGTTGCACCAAGGGGTCCTGGACGAACGTTATGTGGAGCTGGATATCGAGGAGCGTCTGCCGGCTCCCATGGTAGAGGTCTTTGCTGCCACAGGCCTGGAGGAGATCGAACAGCAACTGCGGGAGATGATGAGCTCTCTCTTTCCTCGGCGCCCCAAGCGCCGGCGGATGAAGGTCCGAGAGGCCTTGGAAATCCTCTTCAAACAGGAATCCGAAAAGCTCATCGACATGGAAAAGGTCACCCGGGAGGCCATCCATCGTACGGAAACCAACGGGATTATCTTCATCGATGAGATCGACAAGATCGCCAGTCGAGGGGAAGGACACGGTCCGGATGTCTCCCGGGAAGGGGTCCAAAGGGATCTCTTGCCCATCGTGGAAGGCACCACGGTCAATACCCGTTACGGGATCGTGCGCACGGACCACATCCTTTTCATTGCCAGCGGGGCCTTTCACATCGCCAAGCCCTCAGACCTCATTCCCGAGCTCCAGGGACGCTTTCCTATCCGCGTGGAACTTAAACCCCTCACCCAAGAGGACTTTGTACGCATCCTCACCGAGCCGGAAAACGCCTTAGTCAAGCAATATCAAGCTCTGCTGGCCACGGAAGGAGTGGAGCTAGAGTTCACCCAGGACGGTCTCCAGGAGATCGCCCGCATCGCCTACGAGGTCAACGAACGCACAGAAAACATCGGGGCCCGGCGTCTTTACACCGTAATGGAAAAACTCTTGGAAGAAATCTCCTTTTCTGCCCCGGACATTGCTCCCACCCGCGTGGTCATCAACGGGGATTATGTGCGGGAAAAACTGGCGGATATTGCCGGGGATCTCGACCTTTCCCGCTTCATTCTATAGCTCCAGAGTCATACCGTCCCAGGCGGCCACGGTAGGGACCCCGGTTTCTTTAGTGAGCCTTTGGGCCACCTGTTTAGGGTGGGCCCGGATCATGGTCATCCCGAAGTGGGTGAGGACGGCCCTTTCCGGCCTCAAGGCGGCAAGCATCTCCCGCACATGGGCCACACAGAGGTGCTGGACCTCAGGGGAGGGATGGGGCTTGTAGCGTACTACATTGAGGACCAGGACCTGACACCCGCGATAACTCTCAAGGAGTTGCGGAAAATAGAGGGTGTCCACCACGAAACCCACCCGCGTGCCGGAAAGCTCAAAGATCACTCCGTAGGTCTCAGCGGGGTGATGGTGGCGGATGGAGGTGCGGAAGGTGATGTTTCCCAGGCGATATTCGGTCTGTGGGGTGAGGACTTGGATCTCTTCCAGGTAGGAGCGGAGATAGGGCAGGAGGACGGAGTTTTCCCCGTAGAGGGCTTCGCGGGGGAGAAAGACCCGTCCCCGGCGCTTAAAGCCCCCTTCGGTAAGGGCGTCCACCAAGATGTTGAGGTCTGCGGCGTGATCCAGGTGCCCGTGGGTGACCACGATGCCGTGGAGCTTTTCCACCCGCAGGCCCTCTTTGGCCATGTAGACCAAGGTTCCCGGGCCGGGATCCAAGATGAGCCGGGTGGAATCCGCTTCTATATACACCCCGCCTGAGGCCCGAAGTTGACGGGCCACCACATACCGGGCCCCTGCGGTCCCCAAAAACTTGATGAGGGCCATATTTCAAAGATAATCTCCCCTGCTTCCCTGTGTAAGCCTTCTTCGGAGCTCCTTGCCCACTCCGCTAAGAGACGATAAATATGAGAAAGTAAACCCAACGAAAAAGAGAGAGCTTATTATGTTTAACCCTTTGAAATATTTTGAAACCTTTCGGGAGAGCTTTGGGGAGGAAGCGGCCCTAACCCTCCTCAAGGTCTTGAGTGAAATCTATGAAAATTTGGCCCAGAATGTCACCCGCGAGGAATTCAACGAGCTCAAAGAGATCGTTCGGGAACAAGGAGAAAACCTCAAAATCCTCACCCAGCGCGTAGACCAACTCACCCAACGTGTAGACCAACTCACCCAGCGCGTAGATCAGCTCACCCAGCGCGTGGATCAACTCACCCAACGTGTGGACCAGCTCACCCAGCGTGTGGATCAGCTCACCCAGCGTGTGGATCAGCTCACGGAAGATGTAAGGAAGCTCACCGGAGAGATGGGGAAAATGAAAGGCGAGTTAAGTGATTTGCGGAAGCAAGTAGGTGGACTAAGCATTACCGTGGGTTATACCCTGGAAAACGAGGCTTACAAGGCCCTTCCCCGGCTTCTAGCCGAGGACTACGGTTTAGAGGTGGAGGGGCGCCTTTTGCGCACCTTTGTAAAGGATGAAAAGGGGCGCCCTCTGGAGGTGAATATCTTCGGCCGCGCTCTACGCCACGGAAAAGAGGTATTTATCCTGGGAGAAGCCAAGGTCCAGCTCTCCCAGAACGATATAAACCGCTTTCTTCGCCGAAAGATCAAACCTCTGGAAAAGGTCTTCCCCGAGAGATTTCTGGTGTTGGTTACCCACATGATCAGCAGCCCAGAGGTGGAGGAATACGCCCGGAAGAAAGGTGTAGCCCTTTACTACTCCTACCAATTTTAAAGACCTCTGAGAAAGGTCTTTTTTCGGGGCTTTCCTCCGGTAGATATTTGGAGTAGTCTCCAGGACAACCCCTAAGAGCTCCCAAAAAACGGAGTGAACTTGTGGATTAAAGTAAGTTTTTTGGGAGTGCTTAAGGCAAAGGTGGCTCAGAGGAGGCCTTCTAAACCCAAGGAGGTTATTTCTTGCCTTTAAAAGACTGGGAAAAGCTTAAGGAGCTGGCCTTTAACCTCTGGTGGAGCTGGAATCCAGAGGGCAAAAAGCTCTTCCGGATGATCGACCCTATTCTCTGGGAAGAATTTCGGGAAAACCCTGTAAAGCTCCTTACCTGTACCGAATGTGTTAATAAGGTCCTTCGGCGGAGAGAATTTCTGAACGAGCTGGGCTATGTGTATCAACTTTACCGAACTTATCTGGAGACCCCGGGGCCTTTCCGGTCCAGGTGTCGGCGGCCCATCGCCTTCTTTTCCCCGGAATACGGCCTGCATCACACCCTCTACATCTACGCCGGGGGGCTGGGGCTTCTGGCTGGAGACATCTTGAAAGAGGCCAGTGATCTGGACTTTCCCCTGGTAGGCGTCGGTTTCATGTATCCCCAGGGCTACGTGCGCCAGCGTATCCGGCCTGATGGCTGGCAGGAAGACACCTGCAACCACATCCAAAAGGAGGAAATGCCCTTGCGCAAGGTCCTCGATCCCCAGGGCCAATGGCTCAAGGTCTATTGCTATTGTTTCGACGAAAAGGTCTATGCCGGGATCTGGGAGGTGGCCATAGGGCGCGTCAAGCTCTACCTCTTGGACACCGATGTAGAAGAAAATCCCCCCTGGAATCGGGAGATCTCCTATCAGCTCTACACCCCCGATCAAGAGACCCGTCTCAAGCAACAGATTGTTTTAGGCTTTTTAGGTATGGGCCTCTTTCACCGCTTGGGGATAGAGATCGCGGGAGTGCATATCAATGAAGATTATCCGGCTATGGCCCTGGTAGCCCGTCTACTTTATTTCCACAAGAAGGGCCTTTCCTTCGAAGAAGCCCGCGAGAGGGTGCGTGAGACCTCCCTTTTCACCACCCATACCCCCATCCGGGTGGCCATCAACACCTATCCCTTTGCTCTTATCGAAAAACAGTTTGCCTTTCTCTGGGAGAGGTACAATCTCGACCGAGAGAAGTTCTTGCAACTAGGGACCAATCCGCGGAATCCGGACGAGGGCTTCAACTCCACCATCCTGGCCATGCGTCTGGCCCGTTACATTAATGCCGTAAGCCGGCGGCACCAAGAAGTCTCCCGCCGCATGTGGCACTTCCTCTGGCCGGAACGCCCTGAAAAAGAGGTCCCCATCGACTATGTAACCAACGGGGTGCACCTTCCTACCTGGATTGACGACGACCTGCGGATCCTCCTAGGCGATCATCTGGGGACGCGATGGCTAGAGGTGCATGATAATGAAAGCCTCTGGCAGCTCCTGGATCTCATCCCGGACGAGGCCCTCTGGAAGGTCCACTACGACAACAAGGTGGAGCTTCTTCATCTCATAAAGGACCGCCTGCGCAAGCGGTGGGCGGAAAAGGATTTTGATCCCTCCCTGGTCATTGCTGAGGGGGCCTTTCTGGACCCCGAATTTCTCACCCTGGGCTTTGCCCGCCGCATGACCGGCTACAAGCGGGCCACCCTCATCTTTCACGACCTGGAAAGGCTCAAGAGGATCCTCCTCCATCCAGAAAGGCCGGTCCAGATCATCTTCGCCGGGAAGGCCCATCCCCAGGACCAGCCGGGAAAGGAGATGATCCGGAAGATCGTCCTCTTGGCCAAGGACCCGGAGCTAGCCGGACGCATTGCCTTCATCGAGGACTACGATCAGGAGTTGGCCTCTTATATGGTTAAAGGGGTGGATGT
>QOAM01000082.1 GCA_003978075.1 Thermodesulfatator sp.
AAAATTTCTCTTCTTCTATAAACTTGCTGCGAAGGAGATCGTTTTTTGACGCGTGATGTACCTTCTCTCCGGAGGAATTTCCCTCCCTGAAGGTTACCTTTGCTCCTTTTATCACCTTCATGCAAAATCTGGGTTTATGTGGACTAATTCTATTTGACAAACAACATTTAGCGGTTGCTGTGATCATTTGTGGGTTTGTGAGTCTCTCCAACGATGAAAGAAACAAAAATTTTGTCCAATAATATGAGAAATACCTAAATATTGACTATAGGACTTATTTTTACCCTTAAATATGTGCAAAATTATCTCATTTGTTCAGAGCTCATCTTTTTTCCAGGGGATAGGTGGAAACTTCGGTTATCTCCGGGATCTTCTTTTCCGGAGAGATCATGCGTAAGTTTTCAAACTTACGGGCCGTGACCAGGATCCGGCCTTCATAGGAACGCAGAGTCTTGTTGTAGGCCTCCACCGTCTGTTTTAGTCTATTTCCTAACTCGTTAAAATGCTCGGTAAGGACTCTTAGACGCTCGTAAAGCTGTTTCCCCAAGCGGGCAATCTCCTGGGCATTTTCCGCGAGTTCCTGTTCCTGCCAGGCATAAGCCACGGCCTTAAGCAGGGCGATGAGGGTGATAGGAGTAGCTAGAAGGACGCGATTCTGGACACCGAATTCCACAATTTCAGGGTCACTCTTCAGGGCCACAGAAAAAAGACCCTCTGCCGGCAAAAAGAGGATGACAAACTCCGGGCTCTTCTGCCAGCGCGATTCTATGGCTTCCCAGTACTTCTTCTGAGAAAGACTGCGGATGTGGTTCTTAAGACCTGCTATGTATTCCCGTAGCTTTTCCTGCATGCGGTCCTCATGTTCTTCCTCCAGGGCTTGGATATAGACCTCAAAGGGCACTTTAGCGTCCACGGCGATGATCCTCCCCCCTGGCAGGCGAATGATCATATCTGGCCGCAAGGTCTTGCCCTCCGAAGAAAAGGGCCTCTGCTCCTCGAAATCACATTTGGGAAGCATCCCGGCCATTTCCACCACGCGCTTTAGCTGGATTTCTCCCCAACGACCTCTTATTCGGGGTTGGCGCAAGGCCCGCGAGAGATTCTCCGTCTCTTTTTGGAGTCTGGGCAGATAAACCTCCATCAGATTTCGCAAACCCTCCTCCAGGCTCTTGTAGGCCCCTTCGCGCTTGGCTTCCATCTCTTTGATCTCGCGGTTCACCCTTTCCAAGGCCTCTTTCAAGGGCTGAGTCAACCGATCAATGGCTTCCTCCTTAGCCCGGAGTTGCCCCTGAATCTCTTCCCGGAAGCCCGCCAGCCTCTCTTGGGCCAGTTTTAGAAAGGCCTCCGTATTCCTTTGCAAGATCTCCGCTGAGAGGACTTTAAAGGTCTTTTCCAACTCCTTTTGAGCCCTCTCCACCAACTGGAGCTTCTCTTGGAAATGGTCCTCCTCTTGGGCTATCCTCTCTCGGAGCTGGGCGATCTCCGCCTGCCGCAGGCTCAACTCCCTCTGTGCCTCCTCCAGCTTCCGGAATAATTCGACCTTTTCAGCCTCTAGCCTTTCCCGAAATTGCCTTTCTTGGCTCAACCTTTCGACTAGCTGGGCCAGCTCCGTCTTTTTCTGGAGCAGCTCCTCCTGGAATTCTTTCACTTTCCGAGAGAGTTCACCTCTTTCTCGCCCCACAAACCACCAGAGAGTCCCGCCTCCGAGAAAGAAACCCAAAAGGAGATAACCCCATGCCGGGAACATGGCCCCCCTCGCTTTCCGTGATCTCGCCTAACCCCGCTTATCCGCGCATCAGCTTCAGGTTAATTCCCCGAAGTAGACAAAACAACCCTTTAAGAAGTAGAAATGTGGATCCCACCGGAGGTTTGGTGCAGAGGAGTAGTATGTCCGGAAAACCATTGATACAGGGAGACCTTTTGGTTGGGTGTCAAACTTGGGTTAGAAAGAAACGTAGATGGAATGAGGTAAAGAAGGGTAAAGGAGTTTTTTCAGGGGGGTCTCCCTTGAGAAGTCCTTATTCCCTTTGCAGTCTCTCGAAGTGAGGATAAAGCTTGCGGTAAGTAGCTACAAGGTGCTCCGGTACCAAGCGTATATCTGCAAGGACAGCCAGAAAGTTAGCGTCTCCTTCCCACCGAGGAACGATCTGCAGGTGAAGGTGATCCGGATAACCGGCCCCAGCTACCTTTCCCAGATTAAAGCCCACATTGAAACCATCAGGACTCAGAACCTCACGCAAAATACGCAAACAGTGCCGGGCCATTTCCATGAGATCCGCCAATTCCTCCCGGGAGAGATCCGTAAGATCCGGGACATGTCGAACTGGAGAAACCAAAAGATGCCCGGTGTTGTAGGGGAACTTATTCATAATTACCAGCACGCGCTCATCTCGATAAAGAATAAAACGCTCTTCATCGGGGAGATTACCTGCAGGCGGACAGAAAATACAACCTGGTTCCTTCTTGCCTCCCACATACTCTGCCCGCCAAGGGGCCCAAAGTACTTTCCTTTCCATGGTCCGTAAGTTTACCAACCCTGGTCTCTTAGGCAAGCTCGGCTCTCTCGGAAGTCTCTTCCACGATGACCTCACAGAAAATCCTTGGCCATTGGTGCTTGTGTTACAAGGGTATATACGGTAACTTATAGTTTCATTCTGAAGGTGCTTTCTATATGTTGAGGAGGGGGCTATGGTGCATGTACTAGAGTTTTGTCCGGGAAGACCCCCCTAAGCTATAGATTTTTGACGCTCTTGGTGCTCTCCTTATGGGAGCTGACTTTTTTGGGATAACAACCTGGAAGCTCACCTCCACCGAAGCTGTCTCGGGGATCTAGAGGAATTTGAGCGATAAAAGGCGGGTGTTCCCTTCCCTAAGTATGGATTTGCGGAAAGTCACCCGAATCTCCTCTGAACTCCTGGACAAGTTGGTAGGACTTTACGAAAGGGCTTATGCCGAGGACCTCCGCTATGCGGAAATAGGTCGCCGGCGAATCAAGCGCTACCTCAAATGGCTTTTGAAGCACGCGCGGGGGGCCTTCTGGGTGGCCTTTGAAGGGGACGAACCCGTGGGCTTTGTGGCCTTAGAGGAGCTGGAACCCGTGCCGGAAATCCATGAGATTGTGGTCTCCCCGGAGTGGCGAGGGAAGAACCTCGCGGAAAAACTTATGCAGGAGGCCCTGGATTATCTCTCCCATCGAGGTTTTTCCCGGGTGGCCCTTTGGGTGGGAGAACACAATCGCCGCGCCCGTCACTTTTATGAAAAGCTGGGTTTTCAACCCAGGGAAAAGGCCGGAGTCTGGTTGCGCATGGAAAAAAGACTTCAGGGAAGGGAAAGCACCAGTTCGCGGAGTACGCGCCAGGCGGTCTCGGCCTCAGAAAGTGAGAGAGTTTCTTCCGGGGTGTGACATAAGGTAAGGTCTCCGGGGCCGAAGACTACGGCCTCCGTGCCCGCAGCGGCTAGATGGGCTGCATCGGTCCAACTAGGCATCCCCGAAAGGACGGCTTCCCGACCGGTGACCCGCTCAAAGGCTCGGGCCAGAAGCTTCACCACCCGGGCTTCCCGGGAAAGGCTGTAGGCCTCGGAGATGTCTTTCACCCGGAAGCTCACCCAAGGAAATTGCCTAAAGTAGTCCTCGATCTCCTGACAGATGCTCGGGAGATCCTGTCCTGGAAGGATACGGAATTCGATTTCCAGCTCCACGCGATCAGGGACCCGCAGTTGCCCGTCGCCCCCTACAAACTTTTCCACATTGAATCCCGAGGGACCGAGCAGGGGATGCTCTTCATAAAGAAAGGGGAGCCTCCTTAGACCGCTCACCACCTCCATGGCCCTCTCAATGGCGTTTTCCCCCCGAAAGGCCAGACTCCCATGCACCGCTCGACCCTTCACCTCCACCTCATACTCCACCGAGCCACCCTCAGCGATGGCGATGGTGAGATGGGTGGGCTCCAGGACTACCGCCGAGGGAAAACAGTATTCTTCCGCTAGGCGAGCCGACCCCCGCCCTTCGTTTTCCTCGTCCACTAGGAAGGCTAAGGCCACGGGCAGCGTTTTCCCGGCAAATTCTTCGGCCAGAAGCATAAGGAGGGCCACTCCAGCCTTGGCATCACACACCCCCACCCCCAAGAGTTGGTCTCCGGTGGCTCGGGGAGGGTAAAGCCCCAGCTTTAAAGGGACGGTATCCACATGGGTGGTGAGGAGAAGTTCGGGATCTTGGGCAAAAAAGACCAGAAGGTTAGGAGCACACCCCGGGACTTCTTGTCTCTTGGGAGAAAGTCCCTTCTCCAGGAGCCAGTCCTCGATGAACTCCAATATCTGGGCTTCCTGGCCACTTTCGCTAGGGATATGGGCCAGTTCTAGGATCAGCTCTCCCAGTTTTTCTTTCATTTTTTCTCAAAAGCAATCAAAGGGCAGTTGCGGCAAATGTCTTCTCCCACCAAATGGGCTCCGCCCAAAAAAGAGACCCGTCCCTCCGAGGCCCTTTCCTCGAGCACCGTGATCACTTTCTTGAAGGCTCGGGCCGAAAAGCCCAAGATGAGTTCCCCGCGCTCTAGTTTCCCGGAAGAGAAGGCCCCGGAGCAAGGAAGGGACAACACCGGTCGGTCCTCCAGATAGGCCTTGACCATGGTCCCGCAAAGGGCTGCTCCGGAGTAATGAATTAGGGAAAGTTCCGGAAGCCCTTCGGCGTAAAGGTAAAAATTTAGGAGATGAGTGGCTTGCAAGGCGTCCACTATCAAGAGAAAAACCGCGGGGTGGTTTTTTATTTGGGCGAGGGGCTCAAAGAGGAGGCCTTGTAAGGTCCCTTGGGGGAGGCGAGATCTTTTTTGATAAAGGATCTCCGCAGCCTCGGGTCGCAAAAACTTGCCCAGGACCCGGCGTACCTTCTCTTCCTGAAAGGGCCAGCCGCAGAGAAAGGCCGCGGTCTGACAGTGGAGATCCTCCGGGAGGACCAGCACCGGCTCCCCTGTCTCCCGCACATGGGCTACCACCTGGCATAAAGAAAGACGCTTTTTGGAACGCGGAAACCCCGAAGGGGGATCCTCGGAAAAAAAGGTTACCGCCACCGGATCGTGATAGAGCCTCAGGGTAGAGAGGAGAAGTTCAGCGATACGGCGGCCTTCCATTTAGCCCACCTCGGCCCCAGGCTCCACCTCTCCCTCGGGGACCACGAGCTTGAGTCCCGAGGAGCCCTTGGCCGCCAGGATCATGCCTTCGGAAAGCACGCCCCGGATACGAGCCGGGCGAAGATTGGCCACCAAGACTACCTTCTTGCCCACCAGCTCCTCTGGACGATAATGTTCGGCGATTCCGGCCACTAGGGTGCGCTCCTCCGGACAGCGTACCGTGAGCTTGAGGAGGCGGTCCGTGCCTGGCACCCTTTCTGCAGCCACCACCTCCCCCACCCGCAGATCCCATTTCTTAAATTCCTCCAGGGGGTAAAGCTCTTGGCCTGTCTTTTCCTCCGGTGAGCTCTTTGAGGCCTCCTGAATAGGCCTTTCCAGGCGGGGAAAGAGGACCGGACCGCGCTCCACCGGAGTCCCGGGGCGGAGACGTCCCCAGGTGAGGGCGGCCTCGACCGAAAGTTCTTCCTCTGGAGAGAGCCCTAGATTTTGCAGCAAGATTTCTGCAGAACGGGGCATGACCGGGGAAAGGGCTACAGCCAATACCCGCAGGCCCTCGAGGAGTTGGTAAAGCACTCGAGAGAGACGCTCTAGCTCCCCTTTCTTTTTGAGTTCCCAGGGGGCCTCGCGATCCACATAACGATTGGCTAGATTTACGGCCTCGTTGAGGGCGGCCAGCCCCCGGTGAAACCGGAATTCTCCCATCTCCTCAAAATAATTGCGGATCCGGGAGAGAATCCCCTGGGCCAGCTCCCGATCTCCCGGAAACTCCCTACCAGGCTCCGGCACCTGACCTTGAAAGTACTTTTTCACCATGGAGAGGGTACGAAAGACCAGATTGCCCAAGTCATTGGCCAGTTCGGCATTGGTACGCAGAACCAGGGCCTCCTCGCTGAACTCCGCGTCTTGGCCGAAGGCCATCTCCCTTAAGAGAAAGTAGCGTACTCGATCCGCCCCATAACGGGACACCAGCACCTCCGGCCGCACCACATTACCTAGGCTCTTGGACATCTTGGCCTCATGGAGATTCCAGTAACCGTGCACGTGGAGCCTCCGGTAAGGAGGAAGTCCCATGGCCCGAAGCATGATAGGCCAGTAAACGGCATGGGGTTTGAGGATGTCCTTGGCGATCACGTGTTCCGCCGCAGCCCACCATTTCTGCCAGGAGGGATCCTCCGGGTAACCGATACCCGAGAGGTAGTTGAGCAGGGCGTCAAACCACACATAGGTCACGAATCGGGGATCAAAGGGAAATTCGATGCCCCAAGAAAGACGACTCTTAGGACGAGAGATGCAAAGGGGCTCCAGGGGTTCCCGCAAAAGCCCCAGGACTTCTTCGCGGTATCCCGAGGGCTGGATGAAATCCGGATGACGGCGCAGGTGATCCAGGAGCCATTCCTGATGGCGAGAGAGATCAAAGAAGTAATTGGCCTCCTTGAGAGGGGTGGGAGGGGTGTGGTGATCGGGACAACAGCCGTCCACCAATTCTTTGGGGGTTAGGAAACGCTCGCAGCCGAAACAGTAGAGTCCTTCATACTCTCCAAAGGTAAGCTCCCCCTTTTCGTAAAGCTGGGCCAGCACCTGCTGGACTAACCGTTGGTGATAGGGCTCGGTGGTGCGGATAAAGCGGGAATATTGAATGTGGAGGAGGGGCCAGGTCTGGCGAAATCTTTCCGCCATGCGGTCCACATACTCTCGGGGAGAGAGACCCGCGGTACGAGCGGCGCGTACGATCTTGTCTCCGTGTTCGTCGGTCCCGGTGAGGAAAAAGACCTCCTCCCCCTGGAGGCGCTTGAGGCGGGCCACCACATCCGCCACCACCGTGGTATAGGCGTGGCCTAAGTGTGGCTCGGCGTTCACGTAGTAGATAGGGGTGGTGATATAAAAGGCCATCACGCCTCCTCCTGCTTCTTGGCCAGGATCTGACGCAGCTCTTCTGCCGGAATTTCCACTTCTCGTCCTTCTTGGTTCTCCAAGACTACTGTCTGGCGGAAGATATTGTAGCGCACCACCCGGCAGGGGCCTACCGGAGTACGGATCTTTTTACCCAGCTTGGGGAGACTCCTAGAGAGCTCCTGATAGACATGATGCTCATAGAGGAGACAGCAAAGAAGACGCCCGCAGACCCCGGAGATCTTTTCCGGATCCAAAGAAAGACTTTGTTCCTTGGCCATGCGGATAGAAATGGGAGAGAATTTGCGGAGGAAGGCCGCACAGCAGAGCTCTCGACCGCAGCAGGCCAACCCTCCATGGAGTGCAGTCTCGTTACGCACCCCGATCTGACGCATTTCAATGCGCGTGCGCAGGGCCCGCACCAGCTGGCGTACCAGTTCTCGGAAATCTATGCGCCCTTCAGCCGTGTAATAAAAGATGACCTTGCTGCGATCAAAGAGCCGTTCCACACGGGTGAGTTTCATTTTTAGGCCCAGCTCCTGGGCGAACTGCCGACAAAACCGCTCGGCCTTCTTTTCGAACTCTATGTTTTCCTGCCACTGACGGATCTCGCGCCGGTGGGCCTTTCGGAGAATCTTGGGCAACCGACCCGCGGGAAGGGGTAAAGGCACACTATAAGAGAGGGTGCGGGCTACTTCCTTGCGCCCCTCGGAAAACTCCACCAACACTAAGGTGTGCCGCGGGAGCGACTCCTCGGATTCCGCATGTACCCCGGGCCATCCTTCCCGCAGCACGACCTCGGTCACGAAGATCCTTTCTTGGGCCTGATAATCCGTCTCAAACACGGCGCAAAGCTTACCCTCAAGCCCGCCTTTTGTTAAGGCCTAGAGGAATTCGCCCTCGAAGTCCTATCTATCCCCCTAAAGCCTTTGGAAGGAACCTTCCGCGAAAGTCAAAGAGAGTAAACCGCGGAAAGCAGGGGGTTAGGGAGCCCTGTCCTCTAACCAAAAAGGCCTTGCGCAGGGGTCTGAAAGAGGCTTTTTCAAAAATTCAGAGGAGGTCCCCTTCCAGGAGGCGAAAGAGTTTTTCCACAGCCTCCTCAGGGCTTTCCACGTAGGTTACCCCTTCGATCTGGGGCCAGGTGCGGAGGCCGAAGACCGGCTTCCACATCTTGAGGGCCAAAGCTATCTCGGAGAGGGTGCCGTAGCCCCCGGCTACGGCGATCACTCCCTCCACCGAACGGATGAGGACCACATTACGGGCGTGTCCCATATCCGTGACTACCGGAATTTGCACATAGGGATTGGCCTCCTCGGCTTTGTTGCCGGGGAGGATGCCCACGGTAAGCCCTCCGGCCTCCAAAGCCCCGCGACTGGCCGCCTCCATCACTCCTCCAAGCCCGCCGGTGTACACCAGGGCTCCGCGTTGGGCCAAAAGCTTTCCCACTTGATAGGCCGCTTGGTAGATCTCCTTTCCGGCAATCCCCGTGCCTATTACTGCTACTCTTCGCCTATTCCTCAAAACCATACTCTCCCACCAGTTTGACAAATCTTACCGGCTCCAAGGTCTGCCGATGAAAGCGGCCCCCTTTTTTGACTACTTTGACCAGGTATTGCGACCACATATCTCCTACGGGCATGACCAGCCTCCCTCCTTCAGCCAGTTGTTCCAGGAGGGGTTCCGGGACTTTAGGACCGGCAGCCGTGACGATGATGGCCTCGAAAGGGGCTACCTCTGGCCAGCCCTTGCTCCCATCTCCCAGGCGGAGGATGATATTGGTGTAGCCCAGGGCTTCCAGAACCCGCCGGGCCCTTTCCAGAAGACGTGGATGGCGTTCGATGGAATAGACCCAGCGGGCCAGTTCCGCCAGGATGGCCGCTTGATATCCCGACCCTGTGCCCACCTCCAGGACTTTTTCATTTCCCTTCAATTCCAGAGCCTCGGTCATAAGGGCTACAATGTAGGGTTGGGAGATAGTCTGCCCTTCCCCAATGGGCAGAGGATGATCGGCATAGGCCTGATCCCACAAGGCCTCGTCCACAAAAAGGTGGCGAGGGACCTTGCGCATGGCCGCCAGCACCCTTGCGTCGGTAATGCCTCGAGCGGCAATCTGGGCCTCCACCATGCGTTCCCGAGCCCGCCGATAAGGATCTGTTTCCGAGTGGATGGCTTTCATGAGCGAGGCTTAGTTACATAGTAGATGCAGTCCACCACCCGACCCGCGGAAAAGGTGATCCGCAGGACTTCGATCTCTTCCCGCCCGAATTTTTTCCCCAAAAAAGGCACAGCAGCCAGGGCATCGCGGCGTAGATGATAATAGAACCAGACTACCCTCCCGTCAGGAAGCCTTTCTACCTCTTGCGGAGGTCCAAGATATCGCTGAACTTCTTCCGCAGAGACTTGTTTCTTGACCATACAGGCCTTGGAAGCCAGATTAAGCCCTGGTTTGGCCGTACAGGCTGCTATTCCCATCAAGAGGATTAAGCACCAAGTAAACTTGCGCATATCGTTTAGCTTAATTATAGTAGCATAAGTCGCCGCAGGGGAGGAAGAGATGCGTTGTCCAAAGTGTCATTTTATTACCTATGAAGGGCACCGTACCTGCCCTCGATGTGGAGCAGATCTTTCTTCTATTTCGGAAAGCCTGGGGCCCTTTTACGAACCCCACTTCCCTGAAGACCTCATTTTGACCGATACTCTCTTGACCCCTCCTCCCTTTATTCAGTCCCCGGAAAATCTTCCTCCTGTGGAGTCCCCCTCCGAAGAGGAGACCTCTGAAAAGGAGACCTTTTCTGTGGCCGGGCCTTCTGTGGAAGACGAAATCCTGAAAGAGTTAGAGGAGGCCTTGCAGGAAGAAACCTCTTAGAAAAAGTATGTTTCTCTCAACATCAAATCAAAGGAGGGGGAGACATGGCCACCAGGAGGTTATCCATAAGAAAGATAAAAGAGATATTGCGTCTTAAGCACGGATTGGGGCTCTCCAACAGGGCTATAGCCAGGAGTTGCAACATCTCCCACAAGACGGTGAAGAGGTATCTCGAGAGGGCTCGGGAGGCAGGACTTGGCTGGCCTCTGCCGGAGGGGATGGACGAGGAAGCCCTAGAGGAAAGGCTCTTTCCCGGGACTTAGACCTCTGAAAAAGTCAGGAGTCTCATTTAATCTTCAAGGTTTAGCTCAAGATTTATAGAAAATCCTCGGCTCGAGGATTTTCCGGAAGGCCCATCAGGAAAAGGTGAATCTCTTTCTGTAAAGGATCCGGGACGTTAGCCTTTTCCAGAACCGCCCTCCTCTCTTCATCGGTTAGATGGAAAAGGTAGGCCGCCATAAGCGAAACTCCAGGAGACACCTTCTTCAGCTTGACCAGATTTTCTACCTGGTGGACCAGTTGAAGGATTTTTTCCAGCCGTTGAGTGCTTGATCCCAGAAGGGCCTTTAAGGCCAATTCCAAGCGTTCCCGGAAAAGTTCTCCTCGCTGAGCCAGAAGCTCTGGGGGAAGATTTCCCAGACATTGCTCGGCATATTTACAGTAGGCCGCACAGCTAAAGTCCATACGAGGATTGGGGACTCTTTGGCCACAATTTGGACACTTGCGCGCGGTATCATCCTTGAAAAACTCGATCTCCCAGCCACAAAAAGGACATTCTATCTCAAAGATGGCGTCTTCCCTCCAATAGCGGGTGTCTTGCCCGGGACAGCGCATTTGTTTTTTTCCTCCATCGTTTTATTTTTTAATCTTACCTCGGAAAATGGTTTAATCCAAAAAGACTCTGGTAGTCACGCCTGACTTAGAAAGTTCTTAGGGTTTTTTCCCGGAAAAACTTATCTGGGTCTTTTCACAAAAAAGGCGGGGTTTCCCCCGCCTTTTAAAGAACCCTCCATGGACCGTTTTGCTTAGAAGTAGATCTCAAAGGAAGCGTAGAAGTTGAACATATGATCCAACGGAGCAAAGAGCTGCATAGCCGCAGGCCCCATGGGGGTCATGGCATCCAGTTCGTGGATCTCGTGAGGCTCACCCAGCCACATCCCGCTTCCGCTGTAGTTGAACCAGAAGTACTGGAACCCTAAACGCAGAAAGACCTTGGCGTACTTGGAGAGGGCGTCTCCCGCCGGAAGATCCTGGATCCAGTAGACCTCCGCCACATGCCCCCGGGTGGTAAGCTTGTTGATATACACATCATCCGTGCCCATGGAGAAGGGCATCCACCACTTAGAGCCGTAGTTGTACTCCAAGCCCACCTTGGCTCCAGGAATCCAGGGGAGAGGTATACGTGCTCCTACATACACCGCCCAACCCGCGTGAGTGTCGGTATCCACCTTCCGCGGATCCATGGAGAAGCCCCCCAACAGACCGTAATACATGTTGATGACCCTACCCATCATAGGGTTGTACACAGGCATGGCCGCTACCTTGTCAGGATCGGCAATGGAGAGCCCGGCAGAGATGAAATAGTCCACCCCTTCCAGGCCGATATAGGGGATGTCTACCTTGTGCAGCCAGGTAGCCCCAATTTCATAGATATCTCCGAGGTTGTGGCGGGTGGTCACATGCATAGGACCGATATCGCTGAAGTAGAAGGTCCCCTCGGGGAAATCCATGATCCCTTCGGCCTTGAAAGCCTGAATGATCAGGAGCATGTTGCGCTCGTGATCGTCGATCACATCCCAAGCAAAACCATAGAAGTCTATGTCGTCCTTGGCCCGATCCTCATAGAGCTTGAAACCGGATTCAAAGCCACGCCCGTAACAGACCCGGATCCGTCCAGGCCAAGGCCAGTGATACTGAAACCCGATAGTGGCCCCGTCAAAAGGCACATCGAAGTTAATCCCTGCCGGGGTAGCATCCCGCTTGTCTAACCCCTCGCGAAGGTGTAAGGGGGCTCCGTGGGTGGTGGGTCGGCGACCAAAGGAGACCCAAATGGGTAACCCGGCAATACCTACCCAATTGAAATAGGCCCGGTCCACATACAGACGGCTATCTGAGGGACGTACCCCAAAGGTGAAGTTATTGTCCATGCCCGGAAAGATCTCCGGAGATATGTAATTGTCAGACATTCCCCAGATCTTGTAATAAGCCAAGCGCACCTTAACCCGCGTATTCTCCGTAGGGCTCACCTTAAAATTGAGGCGCATGCGGTTGGTCCAGATAGTATCGTTTTCTTTATGCCCTTTTAGGTTTTTCACTCCGCCAAAGACGGTGACCATGTGGTTCAGACCCTGGTCATAACGGAAACCCGAGAAATACCCCAAATAGCTCCGCGGAACATGGGCCCGAGTCGAGTCTACACGCGTGCGAATATCTCCCCAGATCTGGAATTTCCCCATGTTGTCCTTAAACTTCTCCATCAAATCACTCATCTCGTCCACGGTGTCCGAGGTCTCCTCCTGAGACTCTTTGAGCTCTTGAAGCTGCTTTTTCAATTCCTGAAGTTCTTTTTCCAGCTGCTGGATGCGCTGCATGAGTTCTTGCTGCGAGGCCCCAGTGTAAGCCCAAAGCCCCGCCGGCACCACCAAAAGAACCGCCAACACTAAACCAAGCAACCGTCTCATGCCCACACCTCCTGCTCTTAGCTTTATCTTACCCCAATAACACCACCCTCCGTAAATGTAAAGTCCGCCTATTATCTATAAAACCAAATCTAAGACGGTATAAAAAATAAAATCGATTTTAGAGCATTCAATTGCAGATTTAAGTAAAAAATCTTCTGATTTTTTCATTTTGGAGTAACTACCTGAGCAGGGAGCTGGAAAACCCGCTTAAAGACATTGAAAATTCCCTGACTGATGGCCTTAGGATCCAAGGGCACAAACTTGGGGTCGCGGTAGGTCCCCCGTACCCCTACCGGGAAAGAGACCAGCATCTTTTCTTTGCCGGCGAGAAGAAAGCCTACCAGAGGGATCTTGCTAGTAAGGGTGTCGATGGTCTTGAAGGGAGAGACGAGCACCGTAAGGTCCAAACGACCGTCTGGAAGATAGATATCTCCAGAGGCAAAGAGCCTCAGCCCTGGCCCTTCCAGATGGGCGTCTTCCACGCGGATCTTGGATCCTTCCACCCGGGCAGTGACCGAAAGCCCTGTGTAGGGAAAACCTTGTTCTTCCAAAGAGGGGATCTGGCCGCGGAAGAGATCGATAGGGCTCAAGAAACCGAAAAGCTTGGCCAGGAGACCGAAACGTCTGATTTCCCCGGAAGGGGAGTGTAGAAAAATCTCCCCCTCACCGCTCTCCCAAAGAGAGCGCCTGCCGGAAAAACGCACCTCCACCCGAAGCTCGTAAGGCCCGCGAATCAAGGCCTCTTTGTGGGGAGAAATGCAGGTCAAGAGGTTCTCCAGTTCCCCCTGGGGCCGGAAAAGGGCTAGCTTCAAGGTTCGCCATTTCCCGAAGACATACTCCCCTCGCACCGGGAGGTCGCAGAAACGGGCCTCCGAAAGCACTACCCGGCCCTCTCCCGGACGATAAAAGAGCTCCCCTTTGGCCTGGGAAAGGCGGTACCGAGAGGTAAGCCTTAGATCTTTCACGAAAAAGCTTACATGCCCCACCCAAGAAGGCCCCCTCTTGCCGGTTCCCTTTTTTCTTAGATGCTCCTTCAAGTAAGGAAGATCCAGATGCTTAGAGGCCAACCGGGCCTGGAAGCGGAAATAGTGAGGGACTACCTCAAGCTCTCCGGAAAGTCGAAAATCCGAAGGTCCCCACCGCCCTTCAAGTCGCGAGATCTCCAGGCTTCTCCCCTTACCTATGAGGGCGAAACGGTCTATTTCCGGCAAACCATTATAGGGTATTTTTACCGGTCCTCCGGAAAGGCGCCCTTCAAAATGGCTGAGCAGGGGGTGTTGGGCGTGAAAATCCAGGCGAAAATCGGTCTCAAATTGGCCCAAAAGCCCCGGGTTTTGCTGAAAGAGCGCGCTTAAAGACTTCCCCGAGAGGTGGCCTTGGAGAACCACACGGAAACCCTCCGGGATTTTCTGGCCGGAAAAGTGCAATTCCTCACCAGCGTAAGCGAGATGCCCTCCTTCCACACGCCAGAAATGCGGAGCGCGCTCAAAGCGTCCTTCCAAAAGGGCCCCTGCGGGAGAGATGATCGCAAAGGCCATCTCTATCTGCGATCCCTTGCGAGAGAGCTCCAGGTGACGCACCTGAAGCGGGGCCCGCAAGCGAAAGCGCCGATCCACCCGATAACGCCGATAAAGGTGCTCAAGGAGTCCGGATTCAAGCTCCCCCGAGCCGCGGAGGGAGAGACTCTTCTGGGAAAGCTGGAGATCTCCGGAGAGGCGGAGCTCACTCTTTGCGATCTTGAAGTTTCCCGGCCCGAAGCCCAGGGTCTCTTTCTGATAGCGCACCGGGAGTTGGGAAAAGCGAACCGAGAGGTCCAGAGAAGGCAAATAAAGGGAGCCCGAGGCGAGCCTTGCCGAAAAGATGAGCCTTGAACGTAGGGTCTTTCCAGAGAGGGGGCCTCGGAAGGAAAGGGCCTCCAGATCCGCCTCCGAAAGAGAGAGGCGGTAAGTTTTGATGATCTTGCGCATCGCAGGAATTCGGGCCAAAAGCGGCTGAAGGACGGAGAACTTTATTCGCCCCCGGGCTTCACGGACCGCTATACGGGCCGGGTGTGTAGAAAAATCGTACTCCAAAGAAGTCACCACCTGACCAAAAGGGCCGGAAAGAAGCATACCTGAGAGGGTAATTTTCTTTTTCTCTAGGCGAAAAAGCCCCTCCGAGGCCCGGAGAGGAAAGGGGAGGCGCGGATCTCGAAGGAGAAGGCCCTCAGGCCGTAGACGCAAGGCCACCTTTGGGGAGGCCCGGGTACCCGAAAGGGTGATCTCTCCAGAGACCGGCCCGGAGGCCGAGAGTTTGGCCAGGACCTTGCGGGCCTTCTTCGAGGCTGATCGGGCCACTTCCAGGAGCTCCGCCGCTTCCCCTTCAAAGCGCGCTCTTATCCAAAGGGGAGCCTGACGATCGCGCAAGTGGACCTTCACCGAAGCCGAGGAAATGGAAGCCCCTTTCAGATGGGCTGCCCCCCGAAAAGTGAGGGCTCCCGTGACCAAGGAGAAGGTGCCTGTGGCCCCGGAAATCTCCAGCCGGGGATGGGTAAGGGAAAGGGCTCCCTCTTTCACGCGGGCGGAAAGGATGAGGTTTTCTGGGCGAAAACAGGCCTTCAGACTGCGGGCCTGGGCCCTGAAGTCCCCCTCCTCGAATCGTCCTGCTTTCACCCTGGACAGAAAGCGGGCCAGGCCCCGGCTTTTTTTGGCAAAGGGCAGGAGACGCTCACGCAAGGCCTTAAAGTCGAGCTCTTGGACCTTGAAGGCCAGATTGTAAAAACCTTTTTCCCGCGCCAGGCGTCCCTCTCCCTTGAGGAGCGGCTCCCGGAACTCGAAGTTCTTGAAAAGGACCTCCCAGCCCGAGGGTCCCAGGGTAAGTTGCCCTTCGAGCTTGGCGCAGGAAATGAGCTGCAGGCCCTGGGGTTTTACGCAAGGGGCGGTGAGGATAAAACCCGCCACCAGCCCCCCCTCCTCGTAAGTATAGGCCAAGGAGAGCGAAAGATCGGTCTTTTTGAGAGGTATGGGCCAGGCCAGCCCCGGCCAGCGAAAACGGGAAAGGTCCACGTGGGTAGCTTCTAGTCTCCCCTCCAGCCCGAGCTCCCGGGGATTGATCCGGGCTTTAAGATAGAATTTTTCCAGAAAAGGGGCGGTGGCCGAGGCCTCAAGCAGGATCTGCTCCCGCTGAGTACTCACCTCCGCCGAGAGATCGGCTAAGTCCAAGAGAGAAGTGCCCTGGCGATAGATCTGGAGGCGACCCCGGGAAAGGCGGGCTGAAAGGGCGGGAAGGGACGGGATCTTCTTGAGGAATTCCTGGAGCCGAAAGCCCCTACCTTTTTGGGAAAGATGCACGGTGAGGCGAGGGGTGTCCAGGGAAAAGTCCCGCACCACTATCCGCCGGTGGAAAAGGGGAAGAATTTCCGGGTAAAGTTTGAGACTCTTCACCGTAAGGAGGTAGCGTGGGGCCTTGATGCGCACCCCTTCAGCCGAAAGACCTGGCCGCAGGAAGACCTTCACCCGCAGGGTCTTTATCCATACCTGGGCATGAAGGGTGCGCGAAAGACGTTGGGAAACCCGATCCCTGATCGCCGAAAGATTGACCAAATAGGGTAAGGAAAGGCTCAAAGCGATCAGTAGAAGAAGGAGTCCGGCCACTAAGAGTCCGGAGATCTTCAAAAATCTTCTCATGAATTCTCCTCCAAAAAACGGCGCATATTCTCCGCCTCCGGCCCCTCTCCGTAAGGAACCTCCACCTTCACCTCAAGCCCCTGAGCTCGAAAACCAATAGGGAGGGCGTTGGGCACCGGAATCCGGCGATAAAAGGAGAGGGGTTTCTCCAAATAGTGTAAAAGAAGGACCCGGACCACCACCATGTGGGTTACCACTAAGAGGGTGCGCCCCTTTTCCTGATGAAAAAGGTCCTCCATGGCCCGCACCGCTCGTCCGTACACCTCGGCCAGGGTCTCGCAGCCGGGGAGATAGAAGCGATGAGGCCTTTGAGACCAAACCTCATAACCCATGGCAGGATCGGCTCGGAGTTCGGCCTTGGTACGCCCCTCCCAGGGAGGGATGCTGATCTCCAGGAATCCCGGAGATTCGTAAATGGGAGGGCGTCTTTTCAAGACTTGGGCTAGGATTTCGGCTGTGCGGCGGGTGCGATGCAGGGGACTTATGTATATGGCTGCAAGGTCTTCGCCAGCCAAAAACTTTCCTATGCGGGCGGCCTGGGCCTCTCCCTCCGGGGTGAGAGGCTCTGGAGTGCGTCCGGCGAAACGCCCCTCAACATTGGCATAGGTCTGGCCGTGGCGCATGACCAAGATGCGGGTCTCCATGCCCCCTCCTGTTCCACTCAAGACACGCTCCTCCGAAGCCCCTAAAAATCAAGGATCCCGAAAAAAGAATTATAGAAGACTCGGAATAGGTTGTGAACTTAGCAGCGAGCCCTTAAGGGAAAGAGAGCTTTCTCCGGGGTCTCTCGTTGAAGTTCCAGGAGATCAGGGGTATAAGTTAGCGGGAGGTGTTTTATGGGCGAAATTCTGCAAATCCCCCTGGAAGAAGAGCTTAAACGTTCCTATCTGGACTATGCCATGAGTGTGATTGTGGGACGGGCTCTCCCGGATGTCCGCGACGGTCTCAAACCGGTCCAGCGGCGCATCCTCTACGCCATGCACGAGATGAAAAACGACTGGCGCTCCCCTCACAAGAAAAGTGCCCGGGTGGTGGGCGAGGTCATTGGTAAGTATCACCCCCATGGAGACGCCGCGGTCTACGACACCCTGGTACGGCTGGCCCAGGACTTCACCATGCGTTATCCCCTGGTGGATGGGCAAGGAAATTTTGGCTCGGTGGATGGGGATGCCCCGGCAGCCATGCGTTATACCGAGGTGCGCTTGGCGCGCATCGCCGGGGAAATGCTAACGGATCTAGAAAAGGAAACCGTGGATTTCGTCCCCAACTACGACAATACCCTTGAGGAGCCGGTGGTCCTTCCGGCCCGACTCCCTAATCTCCTAGTCAACGGGGCTTCGGGGATCGCGGTGGGCATGGCCACCAACATCCCGCCCCACAACTTGGGAGAGGTGGTGGAGGCCCTCATTGCCATGCTTCACCGTCCCGAGATCACCCTGGACGAACTCTTGCAATACATTCAAGGGCCAGACTTTCCCACCGGAGGTCTCATCATAGGGAAAGAAGGCCTGCGCGAGGCCTACGCCACGGGACGAGGCCTTATCAAGATGCGGGGGCGGGCCTTGGTAGAAAGAGAGCGCGGACGCACGGCCATCGTGATCACCGAGATCCCCTATCAGGTCAACAAGGCCAAACTGGTGGAGCGTATTGCGGCCCTGGCCCGGGAACGCAAACTCGAGGGGATTGCTGAGGTGCGCGACGAGTCTGACCGGGAGGGCATTCGTGTGGTAGTGGAACTCAAGCGGGAGAAGGCAGACCAGGCCCATATCATCCTGAATCAGCTTTATAAACATACTCCCCTGGAAAGCACCTTCGGTATTATCCTCCTGGCCCTAGTGCAGGGCCGCCCTGAGCTCCTTTCCCTGCGGGAGGTCCTGGCCTACTTTTTGGCCCACCGGCGGGAGGTGGTCCTCAGGCGCACCCGTTACGATCTGCGTCGGGCCCAGGAAAGGGCCCATATTGTGGAGGGCTTGCTCCGGGCCCTGGAACACCTCGATGAGGTCATCGCCCTTATCCGGGGCTCCCGCACCCCCTCTGAGGCCAAAGAAAAACTTGTGCGCCGCCTGGCCCTATCCGAAGCCCAAGCCCAGGCCATCCTCGAAATGCGGCTTCAAAGGCTTACAGCCTTGGAACGCGAAAAGCTGGCCTCGGAACACCGAGAACTCCTCCGCCAGATCGCCTGGTTGGAGAAGATCCTCAGAGAAGAGGAGACCCTTAAAGAGGTTATCGAGGGCGAGCTGCGCGAACTCAAGGAAAGGTTTGCCGACGAAAGGCGCACGGAGATCGTCCCCGATCAGGAAGATGTCTCCTGGGAAGAGTTGGTGGTGGAAGAGGCCATGGTCATAACCCTCACCCACCGGGGTTATGTAAAGCGGCTTCCTCTTTCTACCTACCGGCAGCAGCACCGGGGAGGTAAGGGAGTAAGCGGGCTTTCGGTGAGCGAGGAGGATTCGGTACGCGATCTCTTTGTGGCTACCACTCACGAGACCTTTCTCTGTCTTACCAACCAGGGTCGGGCTTACTGCTTGAGGGTGCTTGACATCCCTCAGGCCGGCCGTCAGGCCCGAGGCACGGCCCTTTCCAATCTCTTGCAACTAGGTGAAGAAGAAAAGGTGGCCACGGTGCTGCCCATCAAAAGTTTCGAGAAGGGGCGCTTCGTCTTCTTTGCCACCCGTAAGGGGCTGATCAAGAAGACCGAGTTGGCCGAGTTCGAAAACCTCCGTTCCAACGGTATCTTGGCCATGAAGCTCCACGAAGAAGACGAAGTGGTGGCTGCCGGGCTTACCGATGGCCGGAAAGAAGTCCTGCTCCTCACCCGCCGGGGACAGGCGATACGCTTTCCGGAGGCTCAGGTAAGGCCCTTAAGCCGCTGGGCCTCCGGGGTCAAGGGTATAGAGCTCTCCCCAGGAGACGAGGTGGTGAGCCTCTTGGTGCTTTCCCCAGGGGAAAAACGGGATCTTCTCACGGTCACCGAATACGGATACGGGAAGAGGATGCCCCTGGAGGAGTTTCGGCCGCAGAGCCGCAGAGGTAAAGGACTGATCGCGGTCAAGGTCAACGGAAAGAGCGGAAGGCTGGCCGGGGGCCTTTTGGTCTCCGAAGAGGACGAAATCCTCCTGGTTTCGAACACCGGAAGGATTATCCGGCTGCGGGTGAAAGAGATTCCTTACAAGGGAAGACTCAGCCGGGGAGTAAAACTCTTTTTCCTTAACGGGCAAGAGCATATCGTGAGCCTGGCGGTGGTACGTGAGGTCTAACCGCAAATTGCCCAGGGGGCCATCCCTTCCTCCGGCAGACCTCCATCCCTTTCCGAGATCTGGCCGATCCAGGGATCTCTCAAAAAGAGCAACCTTGGAGGGGTTATGGAGGCCAAGTTCCCCCAAAGATAGGGGTAAAGTTGGAGGTAAAGGGCTGTTTGGGAGCTTCGCCCCCTGCGGAAAAACCCTTTCTCGGAGGTCTTTCTAAGGTGCTTTACCTCTCGGCCTCTTTTTTTCTCAGTTCTTTCTTGGGACTCATTTTCATAAAATTGAACCTCTTTTATGACCACCAGAAAGGCATCCAAAAATTTCACCAAAGACCTGCCTCCAGGGCCGGAGGGTTGGCTATTTACACCTCGGTCTTTACAGTTTCTCTGCTCCTTGTCCTCACCGGCCAACCCTTCTCTAGAAACTTTTTCCTCCTCTTGTTTTCCGTCTCTTTTATATTTTTCAGCGGCTTGTTGGAGGACATAACTAACCAGGTCTCTCCCCAATGGAGGCTTGTAGCAGGCTTTATTTCGGGAATTTTGGCTTTCTTCCTGGCCTCAGCTCGGGTCATCCGGACTGATATCCCCTTCCTGGACTCTCTCCTCTCTTATCTTCCGGTCTCTCTAATCTTTTCGGCCTTCGCTTTTGCTGGAGTGGGACACGCCTTCAATCTCATCGATGGACTTCATGGATTAGCTTCAGGTGTGGCTATGCTGGTCTTTGGAGGCTATGCCTACGTTTCTTTCCTTCACGGAGATTCTTTTTTGCTTTACTTGAGTCTCGTAATGCTTTTGGCCACTCTGGGCTTTTTTATCTGGAACTATCCCCTGGGGCTCATCTTTTTAGGGGACAGTGGGGCCTATTTTTTGGGATTCATGGCTGCAGCTGCAGGGGCACTTTTGGTGAAAAGACATAGCGATATTTCTCCCTGGTTTCCTCTCCTGCTCGTGATCTATCCGGTATGGGAAACCCTATTTTCCGTCTATCGGAGATCGATCCTCAAAAATCATCCTCCTTACCTGCCCGATGCCCTTCACTTTCACCAAATCCTTTACCGAAGACTCCTCAAGGGGTCAGGGGAAAACTCCTTTCAGAAAAAAAACGCGCGGAAATTTTTCCCGAAAAACGCCTATATTTCGCCTCTTCTCTGGGCCATGGAGGGCGTATGCCTCCTTGCAGGCCTTCTTTTTTGGAAAAATACCCCTCTTTTGGCGCTCTTTGTCTCCCTTTTTGTAGTTTTTTATACCTGGCTTTATTTCAAGATCGTCAGATTCAAGACCCCCCGCCTCTTAAAACGGCTGCTCCTTTGAGGAGGCCTCTCCTTCTTGCAAGAGGTCTCTAGAGGGCTTTAAAACCCCCAGGCCGGAGAGTCCGGCCTGGGAAATTTTTGGATAAGACTCCTGCGCCAGAGCCCTTTGCATGAGGAGCTTTACCCTTCAATCCTTTATCCCTTCAGACTGAGACTTAGAGGTCTTCCAGAGACAGCTCCTCCCGATCGTGGATGCCGAGGAGCTTGATACGGAAAATAACGTTTTTTCCTGCCAGAGGGGGATTAAGGTCCAGCACGATCCTTTGAGGATCTACCGCCGCCACCAGGGCAGGAAACTGCACCTCTCCTTGCGGGGTGTCCACGATAAGGTTGAGCATCATCCCGGGTTGGGGTTCGGTCTCCAAGGAAAGGGCCTCGCGCGGTATCTCTCTTACCAAGTTCTCATCCCTTTCACCAAAGGCCTTGTCCGGGGGGAGAAGAACCTCTTTTTCCTCTCCTTCAGCCATGCCTATCACAGCCTCGGAGAGCCCGGGAATGATCTCCGGAGAGCCTACCTCAAAATAGAAGGGCTCATCCTCCGAGGTGCTCTCGAAAATTTCTCCGTTCTCCAACATCCCTACACAATGAATACTTACCACATCTCCCCTTTGAACCCTGCGCATACCAAACTCCTTTCTATTGATTTCAAGGGAGGGAAATCGAAACTCCACCCCCCTTCTGAAAGGCCTATTCTACCATGTAAAGGAGGGAACTCAATAGCCCGGTCGCAAGGGACGCTTTTTAGGGGCGAGGAAAAAAAGGGCTACCGGAGGCAAGCCATCGGAAAGGCGGGCTATTCCAGGGGCTGAGAGAAGACTTTTCAGGGCTTCGATATGGAGCCTGTGGCCAGAAAACTCGGCCTCCACTTCTCCTCGAAAGGGAAGCCCCACGGTAAAAAGATCTCCTACCAAGTCCAGAGCCTTGTGGCGTACAAATTCGTCAGGACGGCGCAGAGGACCGTTGAGGACTTTGGTCTCATCCAGGATCAGGCCGTTAGAAAAATCTCCCCCGCGCAGGAGGCCCTTTTCCCGACGCCGCAGAAGATCCTCTTTAAAACCAAAAGTCCGGGCAAAGGCTACCTCCCTTTGATAGGTAAGAGGGTTGATCGTCAAACTGAAGCTCTGTTCCCCGATAAGAGGGTGATCGAAGGCGATGCGCACCCGAAGGCGAAAATCCGGGGCCGGGCGAAAGCGGAGGCTACCTACACCGTTTTGCACCTCAAAGGGCTTTAAGATCTCCAGATAACGCTTGGGAAGGGGCTGAAGCCGCAGGCCCCGGGTCAGGATCTCCCGCACGAAGACCTGAGCCGAGCCGTCGAATAAGGGGATCTCCGGACCAAAGACCCGTATTACCACATTGTCCACCCGCAGCCCGTGGAGGGCCGAAAGGAGGTGTTCTATTAGGTAGAGGGTGTGATATCCATCGGAAAGGACGGTGGCCCCTTCGGTGCCTAGGACATATTCCGGACGCAGGGGAAGGCGCGGCGCCCCGGAGACCTCCTCCAGTACAAAAACTACTCCTTCCCCCGCCTTGGCAGGCTCCAACACCACCCGCACCTTACGGCCGGAAAAGACACCCACCCCCTCTAACTCTACCGGAGCGGCTAAGGTCTGCTGGAACTCCTGCATCGCACCTCCTAGCCCCGACCTCTTCTCCTATTGCCGAATCTTCATCCTCTCCCAGAAAGACCTTTACCCTAGAGCATAACAAAAACCGTGCCTTTCCGTGGGGGCTAGTTTGGGGGCAGAAAAGGGTCTTTAAGCCGGCTGAATACAAGAAAAGGCCCTCTCCGGAGGTGTTACTTATAATTAACAGTGCAACTTTTGGGTGACTCCCGGGCATGAAGTCCCTCGGATCTTAGAAGAAGGGCATCTCGAGGCGTCGCAAAAGGTGTTCTTCTTTACGCCAGCCCTTGAGGACCTTCACCCAAAGGTCGAGATAAACCCGACGGCCGAAGAGAAATTCCAATTCTTCCCGGGCCAGAGTCCCGATCTTTTTGAGCAACTGGCCCTTTTTGCCGATCACGATCCCCTTTTGCGAATTTTTCTCCACATAGATGGTGGCCTGGATGTAAAGGAGGTCCTTTTCCGGATCTTCCCGAAATTCTTCCACCACCACCGCGGTGGAATAAGGGATCTCCTGGCGGGTGAGCATGAAGAGCTTTTCCCGGATGATCTCCGCGGCCAGGACTCGCTCCGACTGGTCGGTAACCATTTCCTGGGGATAGTAAGGGGGACCTTCGGGAAGGAGGGCCACCAATTCGTCCACCAAGGCGGACAGTCCTTCTCGTTCCAGGGCCGAGACCGGCACAATGGCCCGAAAGGGATAAAGGCGGGAGAAAAAGTCGATCATGGGAAGGAGCTCGGCTTTTTTGATCAGATCTATCTTGTTGAGGGCTAAGACCGAGGGTTTACCGGTTTTTTTGAGTATCTCCAGGATCTTTTCCTCTTCCGCCGGGCGGCGGTCTGAGGCGTCTACCACCCAGAGGACCCCGTCTACCTCTTCCATGGCCCGCACGGCCTGCTCCACCATCAAGCGGTTGAAGAGCTCCCGGGCCTGGTGAATTCCGGGGGTATCCACAAAGACGATCTGATAGTCCGGACCGGTAAGGATGCCCCGGATGTTAAACCGGGTGGTCTGGGGTTTGGGGGTGGTGATAGCCACCTTGGTCCCTAGGATCTGATTCATAAGGGTGGATTTACCCACATTGGGGAGCCCCACGATGGCCACAAAACCCGAACGGAATCTCTTTTCGGATTTTTCAGACACTTTTACAGGTGACCTCCGCAGATTTAAGGTAATTCAAGGCCTTACGGGCCGCCTCCTGGGCGGCCTCCTTTTTGGAACGTCCTCGGCCTCGGCCCAGCACCCGGTCCCCCACCCGGACCTCCACCTCAAACACCGGTGCGTGTGGAGGGCCCTTTTCCGAAATCACCTCATAGGTGGGAGTTTCCCGAAAAAGGGCCTGGGTAATCTCCTGCAACCGCGAACGATAATCCGTTTCCATACCTCGCCAGGCTTGAGGGAGGAGCCGGGCGAAGAGACGTTCCAGGCACTCAAAGACCTCTTCGTAGCCCCTATCAAGATAAAGCGCCCCGATTACCGCCTCAAGGGCCCCAGCCAAGATGGAGGCCTTTTTTCGTCCTCCAGACCGGGCCTCTCCCCGACTCACCAGAAGAAACTCCGGAAGTCCCAACCTTTCCGCCAAACGGGCCAGTCGTTCCTCCCGCACCAACCAGGCGCGCATCCGGGAAAGCTCCCCCTCTGAGGCCTGGGGAAAGCGCCGGTAAAGGAGATGGGCTATGATCGCAGAAAGCACGGCGTCTCCCAAAAATTCCAGCCGCTCGTTATCCGTTCCCGGGGGGAGTTTTCGCTCCGCGGCGTAGGAACGATGGATGAGGGCCTGTACCAGAAGAGCGGGGTCCTGGAAGCGGACCCCCAGCTTACTTTCCAGGGCTGGGAGGCGTCGATAGATTTCCTTCAACGGGCCACCACAAAGGCTCCGGGAAACTCTTTTTGTAGACTCTCGGCCATCTGCCGGGCCTTCTCCAAGTCATAGGCCAGGAAGATCTTGACCCGATAAAAAGGCCCTTCCGGAGAGTCATAAGATTCGATGAGGACTGTTCGGAAGCGTCGGGCCAGGCGTTCCCGGAGCCGCACCGCATTTGCATATCTTCGGAAGGCCCCTACCTGGAGGTAATACTCGCCCTTTTTAAGATTAGGGATATGGGCGAAGACAAGGCCTTGGGGCCCAGGCTGGGCCGGAGCCAGCACCGTAAGTCTCACCGGGACTACCCCGTCCTGGATCATGTCTAGGGCCCGGGCCGCGGCGTAAGAAAGGTCAATGATGCGGCCAGGCACAAAGGGCCCGCGGTCATTGATGCGCACCACCACCCGACGCCCGTTCTTGAGGTTGGTTACCAACACATAGGTACCCAAGGGAAGGGTCTTGTGGGCCGCGGTAAAGGCATACATGTTGTAAATCTCGCCGCTGGCCGTTCGGTGGCCGTGAAAACCCGGCCCGTACCAGGAGGCCAGTCCTTCTTCGGTGTAACCCAGGGGACGGGGAAGAGGGTAATAAGTGCGGCCGTTTACCCGGTAAGACTTTTCCGCCGAGGGCCGGAGGGGAACATGGTGGATGCGCACCACCTCTGGAGGTCCGCCGCAGGCGAAAAGGAGAAGCATTCCCCACCCCAAGAGGAGGAGCCGGTATCTTCTTTTGTGCATCGGGTTGGGTTTCTTACCTTTCCAAGATGTCCTTGCGCAGCCCCTCCCGCACGGGAACAGGGTACTCTCCAGTGAAACAGGCCAGGCAAAAGCGTTTCCCGTCTCCCCCGGCTGCTTCGATGAGCCCGTTGAGAGAAAGATAGTAAAGCCCGTCCAATTCAAGAAAGCGCCGGATTTCTTCTACGGAGTGTTTAGCTGCAATGAGTTCCCCGGGGGTGGGAAAATCGATGCCGTAAAAGCAAGGATAACGGATAGGAGGACAGCTTATGAGCATGTGGATCTCGTGGGCCCCGGCCTCCCGGATGGCCTTGACCCGGGTGCGACTGGTAGTGCCCCGCACCAGGGAATCGTCCACCACCGCCACCCGTTTTCCCCGTAGGATCTCCTTTACCGGGT
The DNA here is from genome assembly GCA_003978075.1 of Thermodesulfatator sp. GTDB lineage: Bacteria > Desulfobacterota > Thermodesulfobacteria > Thermodesulfobacteriales > Thermodesulfobacteriaceae > Thermosulfurimonas_A. The sequence continues at coordinate 25,403 of QOAM01000082.1, forward strand.
TAAGTTTTACCCTTACAGAAAAGTCCCTCATCCCCGCCGAAGGCTGGATGAAGGTACGCCCTACATAATGGTTGCGGATAACCCCCATTTCAAAGGGAAGCCCCGTGGCCTGGGCGTAGCCGATAGCCGCATAGTTTCCGGAATCCGGAAAGGGCATTACAAAGTCCACCTCCAGGGGCCTTTCCCGGGCCAGACCTTGGCCCAGGCGCTTACGAAAGGCGTAAACGTTGCCCCCGAAGATATAGCTATCGGGACGGGCAAAGTAAATGAATTCAAAAATGCAATGAGCCGTGGATTGACTAAGCGATCCTTCGTAAGAATGGAGTCCGTTTTCATCGATCACTAGGATCTCTCCGGGGCGGATGTCCCGCAGGTACTGGGCCTGAATGAGATCCAAGGCGCAGGTCTCCGAGGCCACCACATAGCCCCCGTTGATCATTCCCAGGCACAGCGGTCGAAAGCCGTAAGGATCGCGAAAGGCGATCAGGCGATCAGGAAGGAGGAGCACCACCGAATAAGCCCCACGGATAATTCCCATGGCCTCCCGGATGGCCTCCACGATGCCCTTCCGGGCGGCCTTGGCCAGGAGGTGAACAATGACCTCGCTGTCCATGGTGGTCTGAAAGATGGAGCCCCGGGCCTCCAGTTCAGCCCGGATTTCGTAAGCGTTGACCAGGTTGCCGTTGTGGGCCAAGGCTAGGGTGATCCCCCCGTGGGTGACGCAGAAAGGCTGGGCGTTTTTCACCGTGGTGGATCCGGTGGTGGAGTAACGTACATGCCCTACGGCCAGGTGTCCGGGGAGTTTGGCCAAAAGGTCCTCATTGAAGACCTCCGGGACTAGACCCAGGTCCCGGTATTCCCGCACCTCCCGACCGTCGGAGACGGCCATCCCCGCGCTCTCCTGCCCCCGATGTTGAAGGGCGTAGAGACCGAAGTAGGTGAGCTTGGCGGCCTCTTTATGCCCGAAGACCCCGAAGATCCCGCACACGGTCCGTGCCTCCCCCGATTTTCCCTTAACCTAACGCGCTTTTACCTCTCCGCCTACCAAGAGCTCCGGGATTCTCAGGGTGGGCTGGGCGTCAGAGACCGGCACTCCCTGGCCGTCCTTGCCGCAGGTCCCCAGACCGAACCCTAGGTCGCTTCCCACCATGTCGATCTCCTGCAGGACCTGGGGACCGTTTCCCGCAAGGGTGGCCCCGCGCACCGGTTCCCCTATCTCGCCCCCTTCGAGGAGGTAGCCCTCCGCTACCTCGAAGACAAAGTCCCCGGTTACCGGATTAACCTCCCCACCTCCCATCTTTCTCACCAAAAGCCCCCGGTCCACGCTACGGATGATCTCCTCCGGATCGTGCGGCCCGGGGGCAATATAAGTGTTGGCCATGCGCGGGATGGGCCGATGCCGATAGGATTCACGCCGACCATGTCCGTTGGGACGCCGACCAAATTTGAGGGCGGTAAGACGATCATAGAGAAAATTCCTGAGTACCCCCTCTTCGATAAGGACCACGGGTTCAGCCGGGCATCCTTCGTCGTCGAAGGCGTAGGATCCCCTCTTCCCCGGGAGGGTGGGATCGTCGATGACGGTGATAAGGGGGCTGGCCACCTTCTCTCCCAGACGGCCGGCGTAAACGGAAAAGCCCTCTTCGGCATGGTCGGCTTCTAGACCGTGTCCCACGGCCTCGTGGATCATGGTGCCTCCAGCCTCGGCGGAAAGGACTACCGGCATACGCCCCGCCGGGGCTCGAGGGGCAGAAAGCATACGCAAGGCCCTTTCTGCCGCCCGGAGAGCTACCTCTTCCGGGGGGTGCTCCTCAAAAAGCTCTAGCCCCATCGTTCCTCCCACCGGCTCATAGCCCTGTTGAAGCACCCCCTCCTTCTCCGCCACCACTTGAACGGCAAAGAGGAGGTAAATTCGTGATTCCTCCACGAGGCGGTCCTCAGAAGTTAAAATGGCGATCTCTTTTTCTACCTCTTGGTAGATCACTTTTACTTGACGGATAGCCCGCGACCTTCCCCAGGCCGCCCTTTCTGCCGTCCTTAGACGAAAGACCTTCTCGGAAAGCTCTTCCTTCTCCAGAGGGATTCTTACCGGAAGCCGCACCTTGGTTTGTAGCAAGGGCCGCCTTTTTATTTCTTCCCCGCCCTTCCGGGAAAGCTCGCGGGCCAGATCCCAGAGGGCCTCTCCGGAGAGTTCATGGGTGAAGCCGAAGGCCGTTTGGAAGTCGGGGTTGATGCGTCGCAAGCCTGCCCCCACATCTTCCCCCAAGGAAATCTCCTCTAGTCTTTCGTTTTCTAAAACCAGGCGCAGGCTGCGGGTCTTTTCCAGGTAAAGATCCGCAAAAAGGGCCCCTTCGGAAAGGAGGGCCAAGGCCTTTTCCGCACCCGCTACCAGCATGTCCTCACTTTCCGTTGGGGGCTCTGGCCCCATCTCCCTTTACCATCAACTTCACACTTCCTCTCTTAGATACCAGGCTTAGGCCGAAGAGGAAACCTCTTGAAAGAGGGTCTTCAGCTCTTCTGGTAGAGGGCAACCCCGGCGCCCGTAATCTCGAAGGCTTTGCGCCGCTACTTTAAGACCCAATTGCAAGGCCGCCGGAGGGGGAAGTCCCCGGGCTAGGCCAGCCAGCACTCCGGCATCAAAAAAATCCCCGGCCCCGGTGTTGTCCACCACTTTAAGGGCCCTGGCCGCGGGAAGAAAGATTCTTTCCCTCGGGCTGATCCAGGCCGCCCCTTGAGCCCCCCGCTTGAGAAAGATCTCTTCCACCCCTAAGGCGAAAAGCTCCTCCGGCAAGAGACCGAGTTTTTCCAGTTCGACCTGGGTAAGGAAGAGCGTTCGGGTCCTTTTCAGGAGGCTCTTGAGCCCCGGCCCCCGCCCTGCGTAGATTTCTCCGGGATCCAGGCTGATATTTCCGGTAAAGTCTCGGACAAGGCGCGTGTGGAAGGCAAAACCCTCTTCAGAAATGAGAGAACTTAGGTGGAGCCAATCCCCTCGCACCTGAGGCTTGAAGTCTTCCAGGGCCTTCTCGCAGCTCCCGGGACACACGGCGATGAAACGGTCACGATGGGCGTCCAGCACGATGAGGGCCTGGCCGGTGGTGCCTTCTCTCAGGACCCCGGAAAGTTCCACCCCTGCCGCGGCAAGCTCCGCGAGCGCCTTCTCCCCGGCCTCATCCTCACCACAGGCCCCCGAGAAGGCCACCTCAAAGCCGAAACGGGCCAGGGCGAAGGCCGTGTTGGCCGCGGAGCCGCCTCCACAAAGAGCCACCTCTCGCCCCTTTTGCCGGAGTCTTTGGCGCAGCTCTTCGAAGGCCTCTCGCGAGAGGGCCACCTCCCCTCCAGGAACCATTTGGAGGTTCAAAGTCTGGAGCCCTTGCAGGGAGGGCACTTCGTAAAAAAAGTCGAGATTAAGGGCTCCGGAGACCACAAAAACTGGACTCATGGGGGATCTCAGCCCCTGCGCTTTTTTAGAGAGACCAGGACCTCTAGATGATAGGTCTGGGGAAACATATCGAAACCCAGGATTCTTTCTACTTCGTAGCCTGCCGAGAGGAGGAATTTAAGGTCCCGGGCCAAAGTGGGGGGATCACAGGAGATGTAGATGATACGCTCTTTAGCCACTTCCGGTAGATAGCGCAGGAGCTCCCGGCAGCCCCCTCGCGGGGGATCGAGGAGCACCAGGGGCCAGGTCTCGGCGGCCTTCCAGGTCTCCAGGAGGGTTTCGGCGGCGGAGAGGCGTTCCAGGGAGACCTTCCTCGAAAGCCCCAGCTGCGCGGCGGTATATTCTCCGTCAGCAATGGCCCCGGGATCGGTGTCCACCCCTTGAGCCTCTTGAGAGAGAACGGCCAAGGGAAAAAGAAAATTACCCATTCCAGCATGGAGATCGAGTACCCGTGGCGGAGAGTCGGCCACCTCCCGCAAGGTTTCTATGATCCGGAGGTTGATCTCCCAGTTGGCCTGGGTAAAGACCCCGGGACGAACGAAGTAGCAGGGGTTCGGAGTTTCCGGAAAAAATTTTTGAGGCACAGGAAAGAGTCTCCGTCCCCCATGAGGGGCGTCCAGAGGAAAAGGTCCCCGAGGTTTGGGCCCTCGCACCCAGTAAAACACGCTTTTCAGGCGGGGTAGCTCCTGGGCCAGGGCCTCTACATCCGCCGAAAGGGGCTCTACGGTGATCCAGAAAAGGAGGGTGGCCAAGCCTTCCCCTGGAGAGGCCTCAATCTTTACTCTTTTGGTAAAGGCCTGAAGTCTGCGCCAGGCATTACTTTCCGGGAGTTTCTGCAGGACTTCGTTCACGGAACCTTCGCCCAAGAGGCAGTGTCGAATAAGGACCAGATCATGGCTGCGACGTTTAACGAAACCCAGGGCCCCGGTGCCGGGCTCCACGTGAAAGCGTAGGCGGTGGCGATAGTGAAATTCCCGGGGAGAAGGCACCACCCCTTCCACCAGATCTTCCGGGAGGCCTCCCAGCCGCCGCAGGGTCTCGCGCAGCATATCCGTCTTGACCCGCACCTGAGCCTCGTAAGAGAGGTGCTGAAGCTGGCAGCCTCCGCAGGTACCGAAGTAAGGACAGGGAGGCTCGCGCCGGTCCGGAGAGGGGCTAAGGATGTCCTCAGGCTCGGCCAAAAGGTAATCTTTTTCCTCGCGCACGATTCTTAAGCGCACCTCTTCCCCCGGGGCCACTCCGGGCACAAAGACTACTCGCCCGTCAGAAAGACGAGCCAATCCGTCCCCCCCAAAGACCAACTTTTCCACTGCTACCACCGGTCTCATTGCCCTTTCCGAGAAGATGTGGTAGGAGGCTAAAAGTATAAAACAGCCCTGGAGGGTCATCCATGGCTGAAAGGCGCCTTGGCACCGTCAATCAGCTGGCTCAGCTTATTTGTGAAGCGGTGAAAGAGGTCCTTGAGGCCTCTACCGGCTCTTCCATACACTACGCCCCTACCATTCAGCGGGTACCTCTGGTGGGTCTCAAGCCTGATCTGGGGGCCTTCGTGGAGTTTACCGGGGATTACAACGGTCTTTTCTGCATGAATTTTTCCGGGGAGGCTGCTTTAGAACTTTACCGCCAAGCCATGACCTTCATGGGGCTTCCCGAAGAGGAGCTGGCCAAGGATTATACCTCGGATGAGGTGGTGAATTTTCTGGGAGAGACGGTGAATCAGATTATTGGGGGTATGCGGCGTAAGGTAGAAGCCAAATTCGGCCTTACGGCCCGCGCCAGTCAACCTCGGGCTATCGCTATCAATCAGACCATTACTTTGCTTTTGAGCACCCTCATCGAAAAGCCCCAGTGCCGGAGGCTATCCTTTCGCACCCAGGGCAACGCACCTTTTTATGTAGAATTTGGCCTCGAGCAGACAGAGTTCATTCCTCTGGAGAGTCCGGAAGAAGTAGATGTAGACCAGATTCTGGCCCAGTTTTCTTAAATTTTGTGGCCTTAAGGGGCTTTAATCTCTAAGTTTGAAAACGCTCCTCCTCCGAGAGCCCTATCTCCACCCCAGCTCCCGTCTAAACCTCGTAAATTCTTCCTCACCTTGAGCTCTACAAACCTCCTTTTCGGTAGCACCAGGTGCCAAAGTTCCTCCCTTTCCTTTTGGACTATTTTATAGCATTATTAAAAAAGACCTATGGAGAAAGAAAGGCTGCTTAGGGCCCTGGCCGAAGACCTTTCACGCATTGAGGCCGCCCTTTCCGCGGTGCGGGCCTCGCAGGTCCCTTTTATCAACGAGGTGAGCCACTACATTCTTTTTGCCGGGGGAAAGCGCCTGCGGCCCCTTCTGGCGGTGCTCTGCGCCCGGCTCCTGGGCTACGAGGCCTCGGACATCTACGATCTTTCCGTGCTCTTTGAATATCTGCACGCAGCCACCCTGCTTCATGACGATGTGGTGGACGGGGCGGAATTCCGGCGGGGGCGCCGGGCGGCCCACAACCTCTGGGGCAACCAGGCCACCATCCTGGTGGGGGACTACCTCTACGCCCGGGCCCTGAGGATCGCTGTGGAAAAGGGCAATTTCGAGGTTCTCAAGGTGGTCACCGAGACCACCCTCCTCATGAGCGAGGGAGAGGTGCTTCAGCTCCTGAACGTGGACAACACCGGGCTTACGGAGGCCGAATACGAGGAGGTCATCTTCCGGAAGACCGCGGCCCTCATCGCCGCGGCCTGCGAATGCGGAGGTATCATGGCCGGGGCCGGCCCGGAGGAGCGCCAGGGTCTTTACCGCTTCGGACGACACCTGGGGCTGGCCTTCCAGATGACCGACGACCTTCTGGACTACCTGGGGGTCTCTACGGAGACCGGAAAGGACCTGGGCACAGACTTCAAGGAGGGTAAGGTGACCCTCCCCCTGATCTACGCCCTGGAGGTCGCCGATGACGGGGAGCGTTCCCGGCTTCTGGCCCTTTTGCGCGACCCGGAGCCCACCCCGGAGGGGTTCCTGGAGGCCCGGGCGATCATCGAGCGCCTAGGAGGTTTTGAAAAGACCCGCCGGCGGGCGGAAAGAGAGGTGGAGGCCGCCCTTTCGGCCCTTTTCCGTCTTCCCGAAAATCCCACCCGCAGGCTTCTCGAGGATCTTACCCGCTATATCCTGGTGCGCCGCAAATGAAAATCCGCCCCAAACTCCTGGTTTTCGACTGCGACGGGGTCCTTTTCGACTCCCGGGAGGCCAACCGGGCCTACTACGAGGACATCTGTCGGACCTTGGGACGCCCTCCCCTCACCGAAGAGGAACTTCATTATGTGCACATGCACACCGCCGAGGAGTCCGTGCGTTACCTCTTTCGGGATTTCCCGGAAAAACTGGAAAAGGCCCTGGAGTATCAGCGAAACCTCCCTTACGAGAAATTCCTCCCCTACATGAGGATGGAGCCCGGTCTCAGGGAATTTCTGGAATGGGCCCGGCCCCGGTTCCGCCTGGCCATCTCCACCAACCGCACCACCACCATGGGCCGTCTGCTCGAGATCTACGGCCTTGAGCCTTACTTCGACCTGGTGATGACCGCCCTTAAGAGCCCCAGACCCAAGCCCTATCCGGAGGCCCTTCTGGTCATTCTGGAACACTTCGGGGTGCCCCCGGAAGAGGCCCTTTATATCGGGGACTCGGAGGTGGACCTCAAGCTCTGCCGGGCCGTGGGAGTCGCCCTTGCAGCCTACAAAAACCCTTCCCTTCCTGCTGATTTTCATCTCAAAAGCTACGAGGAGCTTCGAGACTTTCTTTCGAACTTTTCTGAAGAAGATTAGCGTGATAGGCCACCTCCTTAGATAATTAAGGAAGCTCAAGGGGTGGTCTCCCTCTTCTTTAGATGGCGAAAATCCACGGGATTTCTTTTAGGTATGCAGGCCTCTTCCGCAAGATTTCCTCGCCGGTCATTTTCAGAATCTCCGGCCGCGGTAGCCCCGGGGGGTGATCAGCCAGCGTTCCAGCCGGAAGGTCTCGCGGTTTCCCACGAAGATGGTGGTCTGCATGTCCGCGGCCTCCACGGGAAGGTCCCCCAGGGTGGTAAGGAGGACCGTTTCCTCCGGGTAAGGAGGACCGTTTCCTCCGGGCGCCCGGCGGCCCGCACCAGACCCACCGGGGTCTCCGGAGGGCGGTGACGCAGGAGGATCTCCCGGGCCCGAAGGAGATGCTCCGCCCGCAGGCGGCTGCGGGGATTGAAGAGCACGATCACGAAATCGGCCGCGGCCGCGGCGGCAAGGCGCCTTTCAATGGTCTCCCAGGGGGTGAGACGGTCCGAAAGGCTGATAACCGCAAAGTCGTGCATGAGCGGGGCCCCGAGACGGGCGGCGCAGGCGTTCAGGGCCGAAAGCCCGGCCACCACTTCAATTTCCACCCCAGAAAGGAGGCCCCTTTCCCGGGCCAGCTCAAAGACCAGCCCCGCAAGACCGTAAATCCCCGGATCCCCTCCGGAAACCAGGGCCACACGCCGGCCCTCCCGGGCAAGCTCCAGGGCCCGCTCCGCCCGCTCCACCTCCCGGGTCATCCCGCTCTCAAAGACCTTCTTTCCCTGAAGGAGGGGCCGGATGCTCTCCAGATAACGTCCGTAGCCCACCACCCACTCGGCCTCCCGCAGGGCCCTTCGGGCCGCAGGGGTCATCTCCTCAAGATTCCCCGGGCCGATCCCCACGAGAAAGAGCCTCCCCCTGGGCGGAGGGGCCAGGGCCACGGCAAGGGTCACGTTTCCTCGCGATTTTTTGGGAACGATGAGTTTTGCCCCCGGGCCGGCGGCCAGCAAAGCCGCGGGTTCAGCCACGGCCCGGGCCCCGGTGTGCCTCTCCGCGGCCGAGACCGAAAGCCCCCTCCTTTCCACCTCCTCGTTCAGGGCCTCGGCGGGAAAGCCCCGCACCTCCCAGGGCTTCTCCGAGACCCACCGCCGGAAGCCCTCCTCGGAAAGCTTTCTCGCAAGCGTCCCCACCCCGCGCACGGCTTCCGGCCGAAGCCCGGCCCCCTCGAAGATCTCCCTCAGGGCCTCCTCGAACTCCCCGGCCGGGGTCCCCCGGTTGAAGCCCACCCCCAGAAAAAGGACCCGGGGTAGGGCCTGAAGCCGGTTCTCCCCCGGGTCAAGGCGGCGGTAACTCACCAGGAGATGGGCCTTCTCCGGACTTTCCACCTCCTCCCATTCCGGGGGGAGGGGGACGGGCCAGTCCCTGAAGACGCAAAGGCGCCCCCTCTCCAGGTACTCCCTGGTGAAACGGGGAAGCCTTTCTTCGGGAAAGAGAAGGAGGCCGTGATCCTCGGCCCAGAGGTCCGGGGCGGGAAGGCCCGCAAGGTCCGAGGCCGTGGTGAGGACCGCCCGGGCCCCGAGAAGGGCGGCCACCTCCCGGGCCAGGGCGTTGGCCCCGCCCCGGTGGCCGGAAAGGAGGGGGATGACCGCCTCCCCGGCCTCGTCCACCACCAGGACCGCGGGGTCGGTCCTCTTATCCCTCACATAGGGGCTCACGCGGCGCACGGCGATACCCGCGGCCCCCACGAAGATCAG
>QOAM01000004.1 GCA_003978075.1 Thermodesulfatator sp.
GTATCGTCGGGTTCCACTCCGATGAGCTTCCTCGTCATGTACACCCTGATGGGAGCGTTCGTGTCCATACCACCACCCAAAAAGAAAATGGGGTGCCATCGTATATAACGTTTCACAGATGAACCGTCTTAACGTCGAAGCCGTCTTCGCGGAGCTTGACGTAGAATGCCGTTTCGTTTGGGATTTCGGTGTATTCCGCCGGATGGTAGAGTTCCAGCGTCGAGGAGACCACCGCGAATAGACCGTCCCTCTGGAGGAGAAGGAGCTTAAGGAGCTTCTCGGCCGACTGCGAGAGAGGATAGACCGGAGGCTTACGGAGCTTCTTCCGGAAAGAGAGGAGCCCGGGGGCCGGGTCATCTCCGCCATGCGTTATAGTCTTTTTGCCGGGGGCAAGCGCCTGCGGCCCATCCTCTGTCTCCTTGCGGCTGAGGCCGTAGGGGGAAAGCCCCAGGAACTTCTGACCTTCGCCTGCGGGCTGGAATGTCTCCACACCTATTCCCTTATCCACGACGATCTTCCGGCCATGGACGACGACGATCTACGCCGGGGGCGTCCTACCTGCCATCGGGCCTTTGACGAGGCCACAGCCATCCTCGCCGGAGACGGCCTTCAGGCCTTGGCCTTCGAGTGTTTCACCCATCCGGAGCTCCGGGCCCGGGTGCCGGCTGAACGCCTGCTTGCGGCCATTCATCTGGTGGCCCGGGCCGCAGGTATCCACGGGATGGTGGTGGGCCAGATGGCGGATCTCCTGGCCGAGGGTCGCCTCATCTCTTTAGAGGAGCTGCAGTACATCCACCGAAACAAGACCGCGGCCCTCATCGAGGCCTCGGTGGTGAGCGGAGGGCTTCTGGCCGGGGCAGAGGAGCCGGTGCTTGCGGCCCTGCGGACCTACGGGGCCTCCCTGGGGCTGGCCTTCCAGATCGTGGACGACCTCCTGGATGTAACCGGAGACGAAAAAGAGCTAGGGAAGCCCGTGGGCTCGGATGAGCGCCGGGGCAAGGCCACCTACCCGGCCTTGGTAGGGCTTTCCAAGGCCCGCGAGCAGGCCCAGGCCCTGGTGGAGGAGGCCTGTGCCGCCCTTTCTGGCCTAGGTCCTGCGGCTGAACCCCTGCGCGCCCTTGCCCTTTTCGTGCTTACCCGTAAAAATTGATCTCTATGAGCCGCATCCTCGAGCGCGTGAACGATCCCCGGGATCTCAAGGCCCTCTCCCTCAAGGAGCTCCGTAAGCTGGCCGCGGAGATCCGGGAGATCATTGTGGAGACCGTGGCCCGCAACGGAGGTCACCTGGCCCCCAACCTAGGGGCGGTGGAGCTGACCCTGGCCCTGCACTACGTCTTCGAGTCCCCCCGGGATCGCCTGGTCTGGGATGTAGGACACCAGTGCTATACCCACAAGCTGGTCACCGGTCGCCGGGAGCGTTTTCACACCCTGCGGCAATACGGGGGAATCGCCGGCTTCCCCAAGCGGGCCGAAAGCCCCCACGACATCGTGGAGACCGGACACTCCAGCACCTCCATCTCCTATGGCCTGGGCCTGGCGGTGGGGATCCGGCTTCTCCAGAAGGAAGGACGGACCGTCGTGATCATCGGCGACGGTTCCATGACTGCGGGGATGGCCTTCGAGGGTCTCAACAACGCCGGACACCTTCGAGAGGACCTCATCGTTATCCTGAACGACAACGAGATGTCCATCTCCCCCAATGTGGGGGCGCTTTCTTCCTTTCTTTCCCGGCGCATGACCGGGCGTCTGGCCCGGCGCCTGCGCAAGGACATCGAACACCTGGCGGAAAAACTCCCCAAGGGGGAACAGCTTCTCTATCTTTTGCGCAAGAGCGAGGGCCTCCTCAAGAGCGCCCTCACCCCGGGCATGCTCTTCGAGGCCCTGGGCTTTGAGTACATCGGCCCGGTGGACGGCCACGATCTCGAGGGGTTAATCAAGCTCTTCCACAACCTTAAGGAAATGCGCGGCCCCCTCCTGGTACATGTCCTCACCAAGAAGGGTAAAGGCTACCCCCCGGCGGAGGCCGATCCGGAAACCTTCCACGGCATCGGTCCCTTTGACCCTGCCAGTGGCCGCCCCTTAAAAGAAGAAGGCCCCCCTTCCTACACCGCGGTCTTTTCCCGGACCATGTTGCGCCTGGCGGAAATGGAGCCCCGCTTGGTAGCCATCACCGCGGCTATGCCTACGGGTACCGGCCTCAAGGCCTTTGGGGAACGCTTTCCGGAGCGTTTTTTTGATGTGGGCATCTGCGAACAGCACGCGGTGACCTTTGCCGCCGGGCTGGCCCTGGAAGGCCTGCTTCCGGTCTGCGCCATTTATTCCACCTTCCTTCAGCGGGCCTTTGACCAGCTCATCCACGATGTAGCTCTTCCCCGGGTCCATGTGGTCTTCGCCGTGGACCGGGGAGGGATCGTGGGAGAGGACGGTCCCACCCACCAGGGGCAGTTCGACCTCTCCTATCTGCGTCTCATCCCCCATTTCACGGTGATGGCCCCGGCCGACGAGAACGAGCTCCAGCACATGCTCTACACCGCGCTCGAGCTCCCCGGGCCGGTGGCCGTGCGTTATCCGCGGGGGGCCGGGGTGGGCGTGCCGCTCGAGGTGGAATTCCGCAAGATCCCTTACGGAAAGGCGGAGATCCTCCGCGAAGGGCGAGACCTCACCATCCTGGCCATCGGAAACATGGTCCATCCGTCTTTGGCCGCGGCGGAGATCCTGGAAAAGGAGGGTATTTCGGCGTCGGTGGTCAATGCCCGCTTCGTAAAGCCCCTGGACCAGGAACTGATCTGTGATCTGGCCAGCCAGACCGGCCGCCTCCTCACCGTGGAGGAGAACACCCTCCTCGGGGGCTTCGGCTCTGCGGTGGCCGAATGCCTAACCGATCATGGCCTCTCCGTCCATCTGCGACGCCTGGGACTCCCGGACCTTTTTATCGAGCACGGATCCCCGGCCGTCCTGCGCGAAAAATACGGGCTCGTCCCCTCGGCCATCGCCTCTGCAGCCCGCGAACTTTTTTCTTGTTGAAGGGGCCTCCAAGAGGATTATTAAACTCAAAAGATCCGTGATGTTCATGAGATTCCGATACTAAATTATGGAGGCCATGGAAAAGGGCCCTTTACCCCTCATACTTCTCACCATGGGGTGCCCGGCAGGGGTGGGACCGGATGTAATCCTGGCCGGGGCTAAGGAACTTTCCCGCCTCCCGGCCCGCCTCCTCGTCTTAGGAGATGCGCAAGTGCTCTCCGAGCGGGCCAAGACCCTCGGCCTTTTTCCCTCTTTCAGACTGGTAAAGGCTCCGGAGGAGGCCCAAGCCGGGAGCCTGAACCTTCTTCCTCTTTCCGAGCTTTCTGTTTCCCCGGGGAGGCCCGTCTTGGAGGGCTTCCAGGCCATGGTGCGTTATATCCGCGAAGGGGTAAAACTCTGTCTGGAGGGACGGGCGGCGGCCCTGGTCACCGGCCCCATCTCCAAGGAAGGGCTGGCTGCCATAGGGGAACCCTATCCCGGACACACGGAAATGCTCGCCGCCCTGACCGGGGCCCCGGAGGTGGCCATGGCCTTCTGGGGAGAGCGCCTCCGGGTGGTCCTGGCCACCACCCATCTTTCCCTGAGAAAGGTCCTGGAAAGCCTTACGCCGCAGGTCCTCCTTCGGGTGGCCCGGCTGGCCTATCGCTTTCTCACCCAGGACCTGGGCCTAGAAAGACCGCGTCTGGCGCTGGCCGCCCTCAACCCCCATGCCGGGGAAGGAGGGCTCTTCGGAGACGAAGAAATTCGGATCCTCCAGCCGGCGATAAAGGAGGCCCAAAAAGAGGGGCTTCCCCTTCAGGGTCCCTTTCCCGCGGACAGCCTCTTTTTCCGCGCCGCCTCCGGAGAATTCGACCTGGTGGTGGCCCTCTACCACGACCAGGGACTCATCCCCTTCAAGCTCCTCCATTTCCGGGACGGGGTCAATGTGACCCTGGGGCTTCCCCTCGTGCGCACCTCCGTGGACCACGGCACGGGCTACGCCATCGCCGGAAGCGGTCAGGCCGACCCTACCAGCCTCATAGCAGCGGTGCGCCTAGCCCTCCGAATGGCCAGGCGCAGGCTTCCCCGGCCTCAAGCTCCAAGCGATCCGGACTCCCCATGCACACAGAAAGCATGAGGGCCAGATAATCCCGCACATGGCGGGTGATGAGAAAATTCTGACGCACGAATTCCCGGGCCTTGTGGCCCATTTCCCGACGCTTGCTCTCGTAAAAAAGGAGGTAGCGGATGCGCAGAGCCGCCCCTTCCGGGGTGTTCACCAAAAAACCCGTGTGGTGATTGACCACCTGGACCCGGATGCCTCCCGTGGCCCCGCCGATCACGGGTTTACCTTTCCACATGGCCTCGGTCACCGTGAGGCCGAAGCCTTCCCTTAGGGATTTTTGAATGACTAAATCTGCGGCCCGCTGGAGGGCGTTCACCGTGCGATGGGCCGTAGGGGGAAGCTTGAAAACGTAGATGTTGGGCTTACCCCGGGCCGCCTGGACCACCTCCTGATAGACCCGGTCTCCCTCGGGATCGTCGGCTGCGCCGCCTCCAGCCAGTACCATTTGGAAAGAGACGAATTTCTGGGCCAGCTCCGCCGCTCGTATGACCCCCAAGGGGTCTTTAAAGGGATCAAAACGGGAGATCTGCACCACCATGGGCTGGGAGGCGTCCAGCCCTAGCTCCCGATAGACCTCAAAGATCTCCTCCGGGCTGAGTTCCCGATTCTTCTCGGAAAAGGGGTCAATGCTCGGGGGGATGACGAACTGGGGATGCGGCAAGGGTTGACTGAATTCCGGGATGGAAAAGATGCTGGCCTGATAAGAAACCACCACTTTCTCCAGAAAACGCCACACCGGATAAAAGGGGCGAGAAAGATCGATGTGGCAGCGCCAGATCCAGTAGCCCTTTCTCTGGGAGACATACTTGATGAGGTAGGCCGGCTGGGGGTCGTGAATGATCACGAAATCAGCCTCGCGGAGCTTCTTTTCCAGGCGTTCGGCCTCCCGACGGTTGTTCTCCTCATAAATCTGAAAGTGCTCCTCGGTTAAGGAGACTCGGTGTCCCTGGAGGGCATGGTGAAAACTCTTGGTCACCTCAAAGAATTCCGGAGGCCCTTCGATAACCTCCCAGGAGACCTCAAGGCCCAGGGCCTGCATGAGGGGGACCATGGAGTGCAGGATCTCGGCCACTCCCCCTCCGTAGGCCGTGGAATTTACATGCACGATGTGGGCCCCCCGCAGACGTCCGGCCAGGGCCTGCATCTGATGGATAATCTCCGAACCCGCTACCTGGGCGTAGCGCTCAAGAAGCTCTTCCGCTTTCTCGCTCATATTGTTTTCTCACCGCATGGAGTCGGGCACAAAAGATCTGGATATGCCGGATCAAAAAGTCCTTGATCTCGTAGAGGGAGAGGAAGAAGGGGTCTATGCGGGAGATGAGATCGTAAAGAGGACGGAACTCCGGGGGAAACTTGCGCAACCACTCCCGAAAATCGTCAAGTCCTTGGGGATGCCGCCTCCGCGCGTCTATGAAATGGTAAAAGACGCTTCCTGGAGAAAGGATCTCCAGGATCTCGGCGATCTCCTGAGGCCAGGTGAGACGAATCCCGGTATCGAAGATTATCAACTGGCTTTTCACGAAATAGAAGGGGTTTTCGGCCTTGCGCCAGCCCAGGTGCTCGTCTTCAAAGATCCTTTCTTGAAGATGGAGGATTAAGGCCTCCCGCAGATCCTCGATGGAGGAGTATTCGTGGGGGGTGATGAGGTTCAGGCGCTCGGCCAGGATCCGGTCGCGCAGGTCCTGGTGGACCCAGGCGGCGAAATCGTTGTGGAACTCGGGGTGATCAAAGGAAGGGCGCAGATGTCGAGCCCAGAAATGATGATAAATGCAAGCCGGCTCGATGTGCTTGAGCTTTTCCGCCAGCTCGGCCAAGGTGTAGGCCTTTTCTCCAGTGGAGACGGAGACCAGCACACAATCTTTGACTACGAAGGGCCCGGGGTGCTGGAAGTTTTTTTCTGCCACAGCTCCTCCAGAAAGCGCCGGGCCTCCGCCACCCCTTCCAGGCGGAAGCGGGCCCGCGTAAGTCCATAACCGATTTTTACCGTAAAACTTTCCGGAGGCAAGGCCTCAAAAAGATATTCGTCCGTCCAGTCGTCTCCCATGGCCAGGATGAAATCATAGTCCCCCTCGGCCAACAGCCGACGGGCTATCACCCCCTTGTTGATCTCCCGGGGTTTGATTTCCAATACCTTACGGCCCTCAAGCACCATGAGCCCTAGAGGTTGGACCAGGTCCAAGAGGGCCTCCTTAAGCTCGTGGGCCCGCATCTCCCCTAACTCCGACTCCGCCAGACGGTAATGCCAGACCAGGCTATAGGGCTTTTCCTCCACAAAGGCCCCGGGCGTGCGGTCGGCGTAAAGCTCGAGAATGGGCCGCACGGTCTCCTTCCACTCGTTACTGTAATCGCCGGTGAGCTGCCAAGTGGAATCCTCGCGGATAAAGACCCCGTGTTCCGCCACCAGGGTAAGGGGCAAATCTCCAAACCATTTTCCCAGGATCTCCGGGGCCCGCCCGCTGATAAGGACCACCCGGGCTATGCGGGCCAGGCGGGAGAGGAGATCCCGCAGGGCGGCATCCGGGGCAGCCCTTTCCGGACGAGAGACAAAGCCCGTGAGGGTCCCGTCGTAGTCGAGAAAGAAGATGGGCCTTTCGGCCTGCACAAAGGCCAGGAGGAGCTCTTCTCGAGAGCCTCCTACCAGCTGATGGGAAACAAAGGTCTCCTGCAACTTGCGGATCTCCTCCAAGGCAGCCAGAAACTCCCGGGTCCAGCGGTGGACGTCGTAGCGGCGGAGGCGCTCCTTCATCCGCCGGTTGCGTTCTATCTTTTCGTCTCGGGGGAGGGAGAGGGCCTCGCGCAGGGTGGTCACCAGCTCCTCTTGGCTGAAAGGATTGACCAATAGGGCCTCGGAGAGCTCCGCCGCGGCCCCTGCCATCTCGGAAAGGACAAGTACCCCGCGATCTTCCGGCACAGTGGCCACATATTCCTTGGCGATAAGATTCATCCCGTCGCGCAGGGGGGTCACCAGGGCCACCTCCGCCCTCCAGTAAAGGGCCGCCAGCTCGGGAAAGCTTAGGCTCCGATAGAGATAGTGCACCGGGGTCCAGCTCAAGGTCCCGAACCGACCGTTAATTCGGCCAATAAGCTGGTCCACCTCGCTCTTGAGCTCCTGGTAGTGTTCCACCTCCGTACGAGAGGGAACCCCTACCAGGACCAGCACCACCTGCTCCCGCCATTCCGGATAGCGTTCAAGGAAGACCTCATAGGCCCGAAGCCTCTGAGGGATGCCCTTGGTGTAATCCAGACGATCCACGGAAAGGATGAGGCGCCGGTCCCCCACCTCCTGCCGCAGGGCCTCGATCCGGGCCTGCACCTCCGGATCCTCGGCCGCCCGAGCGAACTTAAAATAATCGATACTGATGGGAAAGACCTCCACCTTTACCGCCCGGGTCTCTGTGGTCACCAGTCCCAACTGGTGTTCGTAGCCCAGAAGGCGGCGGAGACTGCTCAAGAAGTGCCGCGCGTACTCGTAGGTGTGAAAACCGATGAGGTCCGCTCCTAAAAGGCCTTCCAGGATCTCCCGGCGCCAGGGAAGGACGCGAAAGACCTCGTAGGAAG
This sequence comes from Thermodesulfatator sp., assembly GCA_003978075.1. GTDB lineage: Bacteria > Desulfobacterota > Thermodesulfobacteria > Thermodesulfobacteriales > Thermodesulfobacteriaceae > Thermosulfurimonas_A. The sequence goes on from QOAM01000004.1 coordinate 7,688, forward strand.
GAAAGGGGATGTGCAGGAAGAAGCCGATGGTAGCCCGGGGAAGGAGCTTCCGAAGGAGGCCCGGTACTAGGAAGAGCTGGTAGTCATGCACCCACACCACGGCCTCCTCGTCGGCCAACTCGGCCACGGTTTCCGCGTAACGCCGATTGACCTGCCGATAACCCTCCCAGTAATCCGGGTCAAAGACCGTGTACTGAAGAAAATAGTGACAGAGGGGCCAGAGGGTGCGATTGGCAAAACCGTGATAGAAGGTCTCGATCTCCTGGCGGGAAAGGCAGACGGGGTGGCAACCCAGGGCCTGAAGTTCTCTAGCCACCTCTTCTTTGTTTCCGGAAAACTCCTCCGAGGGAAGCCCCGGCCAGCCCACCCAGAGGATCTTCTCCGTGGAGATGGAGGAGAGGGCCGTGGCCAGCCCCCCCACGCTGGGCTTAAAGGAGAAACCTTCCTCGGTGCGCGTGACGCTTACCGGGAGGCGGTTGGCTACCAGGACGAACTTAGCCCCCACCTTCCTCCTTCTCCCAGCCCGGAAGAAGGTTAAGCTCGAGGAGCTGGGCCAGGGAGACCTCCGCCGGGGCCCCGGTCAGGAGGCACTGGGCCCGCTGGGTCTTGGGAAAGGCTATCACCTCGCGTATACTCCGGTACCCGCCCATGAGCATCACCAGTCGATCAAAGCCGAAGGCTAATCCTCCGTGCGGTGGGGCCCCGTATTCCAGGGCCTCGAGCAAAAAGCCGAATTTCTCCCGGGCTTCTTCCTCGGAAATTCGCAGGAGTCTAAAGACCCTCTCCTGGACATCTTTGCGGTGGATACGGATGCTCCCCCCACCCACCTCCACTCCGTTGAGCACCAGATCGTAGGCCCGCGCGCGCACCCTCTCCGGGGCCTCTTCCAGCAGAGGAAGATCTTCGGGTTTGGGTGAGGTGAAGGGATGATGCACCGCCACAAAACGCCCTTCCTCCTCATCCCATTCTACCAGAGGGAAATCGGTTATCCAACAGAAGCGAAAGGCCCCTTCCGGGAGGAGTCCCAGACGGCGGGCCAGCTCTTTCCGCAGCTCGGCCAGGGCCTCGTTGACCACCTCCGGCTGATCCGCCACGAAAAAGAGGGTGGACCCCGGAGCAGGCTGAAAGATCTCCCGCAAACGGTTAAGGCGCGCCTCCTCGAAAAATTTCACGATGGGGGACTGCCACCCCTCCTCCCGCACCTTGATCCAGGCCAGCCCTTTGGCCCCAAACTCCCCCACAAAGGCCGTAAGTTCGTCCAGCTCCTTACGGGAAAAGTCCGCCGGGGCACACAGCCCTTTAATGATTCCCCCGCGGGAAAGGACTTGGGCGAAGACCTTAAACTTGGTCCCTTCAAAGACCGAGGACACCTCGGAAAGCTCGAGGCCAAAGCGGAGATCCGGCCGATCCGTCCCGTAGCGGGAAAGGGCCTCCTCATAGGTAAGCCGCGGGAAGGGACGCTCGAGTTCCACCCCCAGGGCCTGCCGGAAGATGTGACAGATTAGGGCCTCGGTGAGGTCCATTATCTCGGTTTCGTCCACGAAGGACATCTCCAGGTCGAGCTGGGTAAACTCCGGCTGACGATCCGCCCGGAGATCTTCATCGCGAAAGCAGCGCACGATCTGGTAGTAGCGTTCCACCCCGGCCACCATGAGGATCTGCTTGAAAAGCTGGGGAGACTGGGGGAGGGCGTAGAATTTTCCTGGGTAAAGCCGGGAGGGCACCAGATAGTCCCGAGCCCCTTCGGGGGTGCTCTTGGTGAGAAAGGGGGTCTCGATCTCCAAGAAGCCCTGAGAATTCAGGAATTCGCGGGCGGCCTGGGCCACCCGATGGCGCAAGATAAAAGGTTCCAGCCCCCCGGGACGCCGCAGGTCCAAATACCGGTAGCGCAGACGTATTGGCTCGGAGACCGACACCTCCTCGTCCAAAGGAAAAGGAGGGGCCTTCGAAGGATTGAGAATCTCGAGCTCGTGGGCCTCCACCTCGATCTCTCCCGTGGGAATCTTAGGGTTTTCCATCCCTTCCGGCCGCCGCCGCACCCGCCCCCGCACCGCCAGCACATACTCCGGCCGCAGACGATGAGCCCTCTCGTGGACCTCTGGAGCAGGGCCCGGCTCAAAGACCACCTGGACGATCCCCGAACGGTCCCGAAGATCGATGAAGATCACCCCTCCGTGATCCCGACGCCGCAAGACCCAGCCACAAACCACCACTTCCTGGCCTAGGTGTTCCAGGCGCAAGAGGCCACAGGGATGCGTGCGCTTGAGCCTCATCTTCTCTGCCTCCCTTAGAAAATCAAAATTCTCCCTTGGCAAGAGCGGGGCTTTTCTCCCAAGAGACCAGCCTGCACGAGTCCCCCCCATAAAACCGCAGGCTAGAGACGTAGTCAACCTCGTATTACCCAGAGGCCCCTTTCGAAGGTCTATCTTAAAGCCCGACTTTTCAGAGGTCCGAACAGGAGTAAAGTAAGGTTAGAGTCCAGGGAGGTCTTTGACATGGGTGGGCTTAAGGTGCGCTTGGAGGACATACCCCCGGAGGGGTTGCGTTTGGAATTCGAGGAAGGCCCGGAGCTCTTGGCCGATTGCTTCCCCACGGAAGGGCCGGTAGTGGCTCGGGTCTTCTTGAAAAGGGCGGGAATAGATGTTAAAGCCAGAGGGCACATAAGGGCTAAGGTGCGTTTGGCCTGTGATCGGTGTTTAGAGGAATTTGTCTGGGTGGTGGACGAAGATTTTGAGGTGGAGTTTCGACCACAAGCCTCCCTTCCTCTGAGGGAGGAAATGCAGCTCAGTCGGGAGGATCTGGAGGTGATCTTCTTCGAGGGGGAGGAGATCCCGGTAAGCGATCTGGTGCGGGAGCAGGTCATCCTTTCCGTACCGGACAAGCGCCTCTGCCGGGAGGACTGTCAGGGGTTGTGTCCGGTGTGCGGGCAAAATCTCAACGCTGGCAGTTGTGGATGCCACCGTCGGAAACCCAGCCCCTTTGCGGTGCTCAAAGAGCTCATGGCCCGTAAGGTCCAAACGGGCAAGGGAGGTTAGACCATGGCGGTTCCCAAGCGCAAGACTTCGCGGTCGCGTCGGGGTATGCGTCGGGCTCACAAGCATCTGCGGGCCCCTTCCATCTCCATTTGTCCCCGTTGCAAGGCCCCCAAGCTACCCCATCGGGTATGCCCCAGTTGCGGTACTTACCGGGGAAAGGAGTTCCTTTCCACTGAGGAAGTCTAAAGGGTGATTCGGGTTGCCTTGGATGTCATGGGGGGAGATCACGCCCCCCGAGAAATACTTTACGGGGCCAGACGGGCCTTAAGAGAAAGGCCGGACCTTTTTCTTCTTCTGGTAGGTCCGGAAGAGGTCCTGAGGAAGTTCCCCTCGCACGAGCGGGTAGAGAAGGTCCTAACCCCGGAGTGGGTGGAGATGGAGGAGGCTCCGGGGGAGGCCTTGCGTAAGAAGCCTCGGGCCTCCATCCGGGTGGCCCTGGAGCTAGTGAAAGAGGGGCGGGCCCAAGCGGTGGTGAGCGCCGGAAACTCCGGGGTCACCTTCGGAGCGGCCCTCCTCACCCTGGGAAGGCTCCCGGGAGTCCTGCGCCCGGCTATCGCCACCATCCTCCCCACCTTGCGCCGGCCGGCGGTCCTGGTGGACGCCGGGGCCAATGTGGACTGCAAGCCCGTACATCTTCTCCAGTTCGCCCTCATGGGAACTCTCTTTTCCGAGAGGGTCTTAGGCCTTAAGCGTCCGCGAGTAGGCCTCCTTTCCATAGGGGAGGAGGGAGGAAAGGGTAATTTTCTGGTCAAACGGGCCCACGCCCTCTTGGCAGAGGGGCCTTTTAACTTTGTAGGTAATGTGGAGGGACAGCATATCTTTTTCGGGGAGGCCGAGGTCATCGTCTGCGACGGTTTCGTGGGCAACATCTGTCTTAAGGTCTCGGAGGGGGTGGCCGAGGCCCTGGCCCAGATGCTCAAACGCGAGGTACGCCGGGATCCCTTGGCCCTCCTAGGTTTTTCCCTGGCCCGAAGGGCCCTTTCCCGATTTCGCCGCAAGGTGGACTGGCGGGAATACGGAGGGGCCCCCCTTCTCGGAGTCAACGGGGTGGTCATCATTGGCCACGGGCGCTCCGATGCCCGGGCCGTGAAAAACGCCCTCCTTACGGCCCAGCGCTTTGTGGAGACCGGGCTGGTAGAAAAACTCCGGGCCTGTCTTTCTCGGGGCAAACCGGAGGATCGCAAGGTCGTGTCATGAGAAGGGCCGGGGCCTTCATCCTGGGTACCGGTCGAGCCCTCCCCTCGCGGGTCCTTACCAATCAGGACCTGGAAAGGATGGTAGAGACCTCTGACGAATGGATCACCCAGCGTACGGGTATCAAGGAACGCCGCGTGGTGGCTGAAGGAGAGTCCAACAGCGGGCTGGCCACCGCCGCAGCCCGTAAGGCCCTGTCTAAGGCCGGGGTTTCTCCGGAGGAGCTGGACCTCATCATCGTGGCCACCCTTACCCCGGACTATCTCATGCCCTCGGTAGCTATCTTGGTGCAGGAGGCCCTGGGGGCCCGCCGGGCCGGGGCCTTCGATCTTTCAGCTACTTGTTCGGGTTTTCTCTACGGTCTCTCCGTGGCGGACAAGTTCGTGCGCGAGGATCCGAGCCGCAAGATCCTGGTCATCGGAAGCGAGGTCCTTTCTAACAAGACCAACTGGGAGGACCGCACCACCTGTGTCCTTTTCGGAGACGGGGCCGGGGCCGCGGTGGTTACCGGCTCTCCCGACGGCCGCCGGGGAGTCCTTTCTGCCCACCTCCGTGCCGACGGCTCTCTCTGGCACCTCCTCACCCTCAAGGGTTGCGGTTCCCTCTATCCCCCCGGCGACCCCCGCCTTCCTCGAGAAGACTACTTCATCCGCATGCAGGGCCGAGAAGTCTTCAAACAGGCGGTACGGGCTATGGAGTCCGTGGCCTTTGAGGCCTTGGAGGCTAACGGCCTTTCCCCCTCGGACCTTACCCTCCTCATCCCTCATCAGGCCAACATCCGCATCATCGAATTTCTGCGCGAGCGTTTGGAACTCCCTGCGGAAAAGGTCTTCGTGAATATCCACAAGTATGGCAACACCTCCGCGGCGAGCATTCCCATCGCCCTGGACGAAGCTTTGGAGGAAGGGCGTCTCAAAGAAGGAGACCTAGTCCTCATGGTCTCCTTCGGCGGGGGCTTCACTTGGGCCGCGGTGCTCCTCCGCTGGTAAACCCGAATATGGCTCCCTCAATCCCAAAAATGATCACAGCAACCGCTAAATTATGTGTGGCCGGAGAAGGGGTTAAACAATTATGGCCAGGAAAAGGAATTCCGAGAGCTGACACAGGGCCCCCAGGAGATCTCCGGTGAGCCCCCCGAAGACCCGACGAAAGTGGAAAGTAACGCCCCCCAGGGCGAGAAAAATAAGCGGGGTTCCCCGGGGATAGAACCAGAGGAGGAAAAGGGTCAAGGCCGCGAAGGCCAAACTGGCTCTCTCGGAAGCCCCCCTTCCGAAAAACAGGGCCCCCAGGCCCTCGGATTTGGCGGGCCGACCGAAAACCATCCCGAAAAGGAGCCCCCAGCGCCCAAAAAGAGGCTTAAAAAAGGCCGCACTCTCAAGCCCTTCGAGCAGAGCCCTTTTCAAAAAAATCCACTCCCCCAGGAGGAAGAGCACACCGAAAAGGAGGCCCAGGGCCCCCACCTCCGGACTCTTGAGGATTCGGAGACGCCTCTCCCGCGGGCCTCCGGCGGAAAGGGCGTCTAGAGTGTCCAGCAGGCCGTCAAAGTGGAAGTAGTTGGCCAGAAAATACTGGACCAGGAGGATGACCAAGGCCGCGAGCTCCGGGCCGTAACGGGGTAAAAGGACCTTGAGCAGGAACCAATTAAGACCTCCGAGAAAGACCCCTATTAAGGGAAGGTAGAGCACCGCCCCGGTGGGACGAAAGTCCCCCCCGCCCAACGGGAGACGGGTGAAAAAGGAAAAGGCCGTAGCCAGGGCGGAAAGTTCGTCCCTAAGCCCCAAATTCCTTTCCCTTGGAGACCCCGGCGTCCTCGAAGGTAGCCATCTCCCGATAGATGCGCAGGGCGGTCTCAATGACTAGGCTGGCCAAGGTAGCCCCAGTTCCCTCTCCAAGACGCATATCTAGGTCCAGGATGGGACGCAGTCCCAGTTTTTGAAGGGCCGTACGCGCTCCGCTCTCAGCGGAGAGGTGTCCGCAAAAGATGTGTTCCTCGAGACCCGGAGCCAGGGCTCGGGCCACCAAAAAGCCCGCGAGCGAAATGAAACCATCCATAATTACCGGGATGCGCTTTAAGGCTCCGCCTAGAAAGAGCCCGGCGATGGCCCCAATTTCCGCCCCGCCGAAGGCCGCCAGCGCCGCCACCGGATCCTCCGGCCGGTGAAGTTCCAAGGCCCGACGCACTACGGCCATCTTTCGGCGAAGCCCTTCATCGTCCACCCCGGTCCCTCGGCCCACGATGCGTTCAGGGGGCTCCCCCAGGAAATAACAGATGAGACAGGCCGAAGGCGTAGTGTTCCCGATGCCCATGTCCCCGGGAATAAGAAGGCGTACTCCCTCCCGGGCAGCCTCCTCGGCCAGCTCCATGCCCACACGGAGGGTCTCTTCCGCCTCCGTGCGGGTCATAGCCGGTTCCTGGGCCAGGTTCCGGGTCCCGGAGACCACCTTGCGGCGGATGAGCCCCGGGGCCTCTACCTCCCCAGCCACCCCCACATCTACCACGAAGACCTCCGCCCCAGCTTGGCGAGCAATGACATTGATCCCCGCCCCGCCGGCAAGGAAGTTCGAGATCATCTGACGAGTGACCTCCTGAGGATAGGCGCTCACCCCTTCCTCCACTACTCCATGATCTCCGGCGAAGACATAGACCCTCTTTTTAAGGGGAAGCTCCGGCTCGAGATCCCCGGTGATGGCCACAAAGCGCCGGGCAATCTCCTCCAGATACCCCAGACTACCCCGGGGCTTGGTCTTGTTGTCCAGCCTCCGCGAGGCCTCCTCATAAAGACCCTCCTCCCACTCTGGAAGTCGGAATTCCATCCTTGGCCTCCGGGAAAATTCTTCCGATGCTCTAGGAGAAAAGTATTATAGAAGACTTAAAATAGGTTGTGAACTTAGGGAATTATAAGGGGTCCTTCCCAGGGGAAGAGGGCTTTTGGGCTCCTTCTCCTGGGATCGGCTCTATCAGGCCCCAACGGAGGAGGATCTCCAGGGTCTCGGCAAGTGGAAGACCTACCACCCCCGTGACCGAGCCTTGCACCTCCGCCACCCAGGCCGCTCCCAGCCCTTGGATGGCGTAGGCCCCAGCCTTGTCGAGAGGCTCCCCGGTGGCCAGATAGGCCTCGATCTCCTCCGGCGAAAGAATCCTAAAGCGCACCCGGGTGCGGGTAAAGAAGACGGTTTCCTTTTCTTGAAAGCGGATAGCCGCCCCGGTGAGCACCTCGTGCCAGGTACCGGAGAGGGCTTGAAGCATATTCCGGGCCTCGGCGAGATCCCGGGGCTTTCCCAAAAGGCGCCCTTGGTGGACCACCAAGGTGTCGGCGGCCAGCACCGCCCTCTGGAGCCCCACCTTCCGGACCACGGCCAGCACCTTGCGTCGGGCCAGCTCCTTTACAGCCTCTTCCGGAGAGACCCCCGGGGAAAGACTCTCCTCCACCTCTGCAGGAAGCACCTCCAAGGAAAGCCCCACCGAGGCCAAAAGGGCCCGACGGCGGGGACTGGCTGAGGCCAACACCAGGGGGACTAGATTCCGAAAAAGCGCCGGGCGTTTTGTGTGGTCTGCCATGCGCACTCCTCAATCGGTATCCCCTTTATCTCCGCCACCTTCTCACATACGTACCGCACATAAGCCGGTTCGTTGCGCTTACCCCGGAAGGGGACCGGGGTGAGAAAGGGACAATCGGTTTCGAGCAGCAGACGGTCTAGAGGCACAAAGCGCACCACCTCCCGAAGGTTTTCGGCCTTGGGAAAGGTCACGATCCCGGTCACCGAAAGATAGGCCCCGAGATCCAGGGCCTGACGGGCCTCAGCAATCCCCCCGGCAAAACAGTGAAAGACCATGGAAAGCGAGGGATACCGGGCAAGGATCTCTAGGGCCTCGCCATAGGCCTCCCGTACATGGAGGACCACCGGAAGCCCCAGGCTGCGGGCTAGCTCCAGCTGTCTTTCTAGGTGTTCCCTTTGCAGATCCCGAGGGGAATATTCCTTAGCGAAGTCCAGGCCGATCTCCCCTATGGCCACGGCCTGAGCGGCTAGATCTTGGAGTTCGCGGTAGTCCTCCGGGGTAAGCTTGCGGACCTCGTGGGGATGCACCCCTACCGTGGCGTGGATAAATCCGGGCCAGCTCCGGGCCAGCTCCAAGGCCCGTCGAGAGGTCTTGAGGTCGATTCCCACCACCACAATGGCTGAAAGCCCGGCCTTTTGAGCCCTTTCTAGGACCTCCGGGAGATCCCGATAGCTCTCTTTGAAGTTCAGGTGGGCGTGGGTGTCCACCAATTCCATAGCGCGGACTATTTTAATCTTCGCAGGCCGAAACTCAAAAGAAAGAGCAAACCGGAGAAGAGCACGATGGCTCCGGAGGGAGGAAGGTTGAAAAGGACGGCGGCGGCCAACCCTCCCAGCACGGAAAGGGCCCCGAAAAGGGCCGAAAAGAGATAGCATTGTCGTAGTCCATGGGCGATCTCTAGGGCTGCTGCTCCGGGGATGACCATGAGGGCCGAGACCAAAAGGAGCCCTACCATGCGCATACCCAGCACCACCAGGGCCGCGGTAAGGGCCGCCAGCCAGAACTTAAGAAGTCTCACCCGGAGACCGCAGGTGGCCGCCGATTCTTCGTCAAAGGCCACGAAAAAGAGGGCCTCCCCCCGGGAGGCCAGCACTCCGGCTACGAGAAAGGCCAGGGCCACGGCTAGCAGGGCCTCGGAGGCCGAGAGGGCTAGGATGTTTCCAAAGAGATAACTCAAGAGGCGCACATCATAGCTTCCGGCCACCGAGGCCAGCACCAGGGCCAGGGCCATGCCCAGACCGGCCAGGATTCCCACAGCGGTATCCTCGTAAATTCCGGCCCGCTCTCGGATCTCGAGTACGGCGAAGGCCGCCAGCACCGTCACCCCCAGGGCCCAGAGGAGGGGCCAGCGGGTGGTCAAAAAGCCTAGCGCCACCCCTACCAAGGCCACATGGGTGAGGGCGTGGGGGAGAAGACTGTCGCGCCGGAGGATGAGGAAGATGCCTATCAAGGCCCCGGCTACGCCCAGCGCCAGGCCTCCTACCAGAGCCGGCCAAAGAAAGGTGTACTCTCTGAGAAAGGTCAATGGCAATGCCCTACCAGATGGTGTCGGGGACCCGTGAATCCGCAGACCTCGGGATGACGGCAAAATTGGTGATGATCTCCGTGAAAGACCAGCCGCCGATTGAGACAAGCCACCTGCTTTACATGCCGGTCCACCACCCCGATGTCGTGGGTCACGATGAGGATGGTCAAGCCCTCTTGGTTGAGCTTCCCCAAGAGCTCGTAGAACCTCTCCTGAGAGGCGAAATCCACCCCGGTGGTGGGTTCATCCAGAAGGAGGAGTTCCGGCTCTCCGGCTAGGGCCCGGGCTAGGAAGACCCGCTGTTGCTGACCCCCGGAGAGTTCCCGTAAAAGACGATTCTCCTTTCCCGCAAGACCTACCCTCTCCAGGGCCCGGACCACCCTCAGATGACGCTCCTGGCGGGAAAGGTCTTGGCGAGCGGCTAGTCCTAAGGCCACCGTCTCAGCCACCGTAAGGGGGACCACCCGATCTACCAAGGCCGTAACTTTCTGGGGCACATACCCCACCCGGTGCCATTGTCGAAATTCCGAAAGGGGTTTTCCAAAGAGGCGCACCTGGCCTTCCTGCGGCCGCAGGAGTCCTACCAGGATCTTGAGGAGAGTGGATTTTCCTGAGCCGTTTGGCCCGATAAGGGCGCAAAAATCCCCGGAAAAGAGCCGGAAAGAGACCCCTTCCAGCACGGGCTCCCCATCGTAGGAAAAACTCACCTTTTCTACTTCTACTACCGGGATCACCTTCTCTTTAGTTTCTCCCAGAGGGCGTCCATCTCGGAAAGGCTGACCTCGGAAAGCTTTCGCCCCTGCTCCTGAAAGGTCTTTTCCATGGCCCGGAAGCGCTCCTCAAACTTGAGGAGGGTCTTTTTCAGGGCCTCTTCGGGATTCACCTCCAGCTTACGGGCCAGGTTGGCCACGGTGAAGAGAAGATCCCCAATTTCCTCAGCCACTCGCGTTTTATCTCCCGCCCGCAGCGCCTCTTCCAGCTCTTGCCACTCCTCGTGGAGTTTAGGGAAGACCTCTTCAGCGGAGCCCCAGTCGAAGCCCACCCGCGAGGCCCGCTCCCCCAAACGATAGGCCCTCTGAAGGGCCGGGAGACTTCGGGGAAGATTTCCAAGCACACTGTGCTCCGCGTCTTTTTCCCGGGCCTCCTGGGCCTTCACCACCTGCCAGCGCTTCAAGACCTCCTCCGCGTCCCGGGCCTGCTCCTGGCCAAATACATGGGGATGCCTCCGGATCATCTTTTCTGCACACAACTCAAGCATCTCGGAAATTCGGAAAGCCCCCTCCTCTTCATAGATATAGGCTATCATCAGGAGGAGAAAAAGGAGATCCCCTAGCTCTTCCCGGACCTCTTCAGGGCGTTTCTCCTCTACAGCTTCATAGGCCTCGTAGGCTTCCTCTACCAGATATTTCTTCAGGCTCTCCGGGGTCTGTTGGCGATCCCAAGGGCACCCCTCTGGCCCCCGCAATCGAGCCACGATTTGGAGCAATCTCTCAAAGAGTTCCCCCTCCTTTCCCATTTCAGGCTCCGTGAGGGTGCGGACGAAAGTAGTGCCGCCACTGATAGTTGAAGCGGTGCTTGACCTTCGGTGGAACAAACTCAATGAGCATACGGGTGGTACGCAAAATTAGCGGGACCACATAGGAACGGTTTATCCAGTCTCGAGATCCGGGGTAAAAGCTCACCAAGAAAAAGAGAAAGACGGCGAGAAACACGCAGGCCTTCACGAACCCCAAGAGGGCCCCCATGAGGCGATTGAGGGCCGAAAGTTGTGCGGCCTCAAAAAGCCGGGTGAAAAGCTCCGCTAGGATAAACACGGCCAAAAAGATCAGGATGAAGGAAATGAGCCAGGAGACGGGCTCGAGCCACGGATAGTTGTGAAACCAAGGGGAGAGGATATTTTTTATCCGGGGCTCCAGGTCTCCGGCGGTGAAAAAGGCCAAAAGAAGACCTGCCAGGGAAGAAAGCCCCCGAAAAAAGCCGATCCAGGCCGTACGTACCACGAACCAGGCTATAACTGCTAAGGCGATGAGGTCAAACCAAGGCAGCTTCATAACACCATCCAAAAGGGCCCCCAGGGGGTATCCCGCACCTCCACCCCTTGGGCCAAAAGTTCCTCACGCAAGGCATCAGCCCGGGTAAAATCTTTGGCTCGCCGAGCCTCTTCCCGGGCGGCAAGTCGCTCCTCTATTTCCTGAGGATCGATACCCCTTAGAGCGGCCTTGCGCCGCCGCTCTTCCTCCACAAAGCTCCCCGGATCGCTTCCAGCGATCCCCAGGATCTCCCCGGAAAGCTCCTTCACCGTAGCAAGCACTTCTCGAGCCAAGGCGGCCTCCTCCACCGTGGCCTGGCGAGCGGAGGGCAGGAAACGATTGACCTCCGAAACCAGATTGAAGAGGGTCCCCACGGCCTCGGCCGTATTGAGATCGTCAAGGAGGGCCGTGAGGAACCTCTCCCGAAAACGGGAAAGGGCCTCGGAAAGCCTCTTAGCCGCCTTGCGCAACCCTCCTTCCTTTGCGTATTCCACCTTCCCGAGAAAATAAAGGCTTCCGTAAAGCCCGTAAAGGGCCTTTTCGGCCTCAGCCATAGCCTTTTCGGTGTAGTCCAGAGGGCTACGGTAGTGTTTGGTAAGGAGAAAGAGCCGGATGACCTCTGGATGATAGCGGGAAAGAAGGGTCTTGAGGCTCACATAGTTTCCCAAGCTCTTGGCCATCTTTTCCCCGTTCACGGTGATGAGGCCGTTATGCATGAAATAGCGCACGAAAGGCTTCCCTGTAGCGGCCTCGCTCTGGGCAATCTCGTTTTCGTGGTGAGGGAAGATGAGATCCAGCCCTCCGCCGTGGAGGTCCAGGGTCTCCCCGCAATATTTGAGACTCATGGCCGAACACTCGAGATGCCAGCCCGGTCGCCCCGGACCCCAGGGGCTCTCCCAATAAGGCTCCCCGGGTTTGGCCGCCTTCCAGAGGGCAAAGTCCAGGGGGTTGCGCTTCTTTTCCGAGACCTCCACCCGGGCCCCGGCAAGCATCTCCTCAAGCCTTCGCCCAGAAAGCTTCCCGTAGCCCGGAAACTTATCCACCGCGAAATAGACCTCCCCGTCGGACACATAGGCCACCCCGCGCGCAAGAAGCCTTTCCACCAAGGCGATCATCTCCGGGATATGTTCCGTGGCCCGGGGCTCGTGGGTGGGAGAAAGGACCCCCAAGGCCGCGGTCTCCTCCTGATACTCCCGAATGTATTGTTCGGCGATCTCCCGCCAGGAGCGTCCCTCCCTTTGGGCCCGATTGATGATCTTGTCGTCGATGTCCGTGTAGTTGCGCACGTAGGGCACCTCATAGCCCAGGTGCCGCAGAAAACGGTAGAGCACATCAAAGACCACCGCCGCCCGGGCGTGCCCTAAATGGGCCTCATCGTAGGCGGTGATTCCACAGACGTACATGGTGACCCGCGGAGGACGAAGGGGCTTGAAGACCTCCTTCCTCCGGGTGAGCGTGTTATAGATCCGGAACGCGTTCGGCAAGGATCACCCCCTCCTTAAGGGCTCGCCTGAAAAGCGGAATCTTTTCCGCCCGCTCTTTCCTCACCGGAATTACGTCCACCGGCAATAAAGCCTCGGAAAAATGCAGTATCCAGTCCCTCCAGGCCTTTCCCCAGATCTCCTTCCCCTCTTCCTTTACCACCAGCAGAACATCGGCGTCGCTGCGGACCGTGGCTTCTCCGCGGGCAAGAGAGCCGAAAAGGATTACCCTCAAAACTCGCCGATCCCGGGCCAGAAGTTCCCGGGCCAGACGCCGCAATTCCTCAAGCACTCTCTCCCTCTGGAGGAAGCTTCCCCCGAACATAGTCTACGATCCTGCGGGCTTTACGCACGGCTTCCTCGGCTACCGCCTTTTCCGCAGCTTGTTGGGCAGCGAAACAGGCCCATTCATAGTGCCCGGCCCTGAGGGAGACCCCGGCGTGCTCCAGATCCCTCAGGGCCTGGGCCATCCAATCTCGATAACGTTTCATTATTCGTGGGTCTCACCCTCCCCGGAGCCCGAGGCCTTGGCCTTAGGCTCTCCGATGTCCTTGAACCGGTCCTTAAGTTTTTCGAGTACCTTGGGAAGCGTAGTGTATTCCATCTCCTCCGGAGGCAAGCGATGCGGCTCGAAGATACCTTGCCGACGCAGGAAGTTGGCCAGATGAGAGGCTCGCTCACGGGCCACATTAAAGGCCGGGTCATCGAAGAGATCACTGGGGCCGATGAGGCGTCCCTCGCAGATCTGGTAGCCTGCAGCAATCACCCGTGGAGGACCGTCGAATCGGGTAGGCTTGGCCTGGGCAAAGGAGACCGGCATAAGAGGGCCGGTATGGGAGCCGCGCATCCAGCCTTCCACCAGCCAGGGCCGGCCGAAGGGCTCGAGAATCTCCCCCACCGCCGGGAATCCGCTCTGGGCCCGCACGATGAGGACCGGATCGTCTTTACCCACATAGCGTCCGGCCATCAGGGAAAGCTTCTGCGTGGAGGCTGCCGCAGCAATCTCCCCGTCGGAATTCCGGTAGACCGCCCTTACCACGTAACGGCTGGTGGCCCCGATGAAGACCAAGAGGTCATAAAGCTCTTCCGGGGTCCTGAGCTGAATGGCCTTCCCAGAATAGACGTCCATAACTTCAAAGGAAAACCCTTCGTGCATGGAGGGATCAATGACCAAGCCGGCGGTGTTCATGGGATCGGCGAACATCTCGTAGAGAGGAAGATTCCAGGCGCTAGGGGCCGTCTTGTCTGCGAAAAAGACGATCACCGGCTCACTCTTGCGTTCCTCGAATTCCATCTCCGCCACCCCCGGGCCCATACCCTTCACATTCCCGGAGAAGGCGTCGGAGAGAAGGTCTTGTCCTGCCCCGTAGAGCTTGAGTTTTCGGGCTACCTCTGTGCCGGTTATAAAGGCCTCCCAGGCCAACTGGTGCACCGGTTCGGCATCCACCCCATGGGTATGGGTCATCACCAAGGCGATGTCGTCTCCGCAGGTGATGACGGAGACATCGAGAATAACCCCTCTTTCTTTCCCGATCTCCGCCACCTCTTTTACCTTAGCTACTACCTCCGGATGGGTGGAAGAATGGCCCACGTAGCCCCCTATATCGGCCTTAATCACCGAAAGCGTAAGTTTCATTCCACACCTCCTGATAATTTATTTAGATAGCCCCAACTACCGAAAAAGTCTAACATAAAAGATAAAAAAAGCTCGACCGCCATGCCAGAGGAAAAGAAGCGGGCCGTGGCCCTGAAATACGAGCCCGGGAAGGATCAAGCCCCACGGGTGGTGGCCAAGGGGCAGGGGTATCTGGCGGAGCTCATCCTCCAAGTGGCTCGGGAACACGGCATTCCGGTGCGTGAAGACGCCGAACTTTTGGAGAGGCTCTATCGGCTAGAGATCGAGGCAGAGATTCCCCCGGAGCTCTACGAGGCTGTGGCGGTGATCCTAGCCTGGGCTTACCGCCTCAACCGGAAGGCTCGGTCACTTCAAAAGTAAAGCCCTTGAGGTAGGAGGTCTCGGGGTGGGCCGGATTTTCGGGGTGATCCGGGGCCTGAAAGTGGCGGGAAAGGAGCTTTAAGGAGACTCCGCGGGCCCCCTGCCGGACCAGCGCCAGGAGTTCCTCCGAGGAAAGAAAACGTGAACAGGAGGAGGTGAAAAAGAGGCCCTTCCTCAAAGAGGAAAGGACTAGACGGTTTATCTCCGCATATTTGCGTCGTCCGCTTTCTCGGGCCTTTCCGCTCTTGATGAAGGCCGGGGGGTCCAAAATGATCAGCCCGGCGTCAGGGGCATCCCGCAAGAATTCCTCCACCCGTCCTTGGAGAGGAAAAAATTGCGAGCTAAAACCGTTTAGACGGGCATTTTCCTCGGCCAGGGCTAGGGCTTCAGCCGAGCGTTCCACGGCGAAGACCCTCCGGGCCCCGCCGGAAAGGGCGTAAAGACCAAAGGCCCCAGTGTAGGCATAAAGATCTAACACCACCAGATCCCGAGCGATACGCCTTACCCAGCGTCGGTTTTCCCGGTGATCCAGGAAAAAACCCGTTTTCTGGCCCCGCAGGGGATCCACCAAAAAACGCAAACCGTCCATGCGGACTTCTACCGGTCCCGAGACCTCCCCCCAGACCACCTCTGTGTACAGGGAAAGCCCTTCCTCCTTGCGCACCGGAAGATCGTTGCGCAGGATCACCCCTTTGGGAGAAAGCACCTCCCGTAAAGCAGAAAGGATTTCCTCGCGCCTTCGCTCCATACCCGCAGTAGCTATCTGAACCACCGCTACCCCCCGGTAAAGGTCTACGGTAAGTCCTGGCAGGTAGTCCCCTTCGCCATGTACCAGTCGAAAGGTCTCTTCGCCGGGATAGACTCTCTGCCGGAGGGCCAGGGCCTGGCTCAGGACTCTTACCAGAAAACGATGGTCTAGGGGATGATCTTCCCGGGTGTAGATCCTCACCGGGATGCGGCTCTCAGGATTGAAATAGCCCCGTCCCAAAAAGAAGCCCTCTGGGGAGAGGAGGCGCACCTCTTCTCCCGGACCTATCTCCGGGGGCTTGAGGAGGTCGCGTCGGGTGAGCCATAGCCTTCCGGAGGCCACCCGGCGGGCGGCCTCGGCCCGCACCCTTACCTCGGGGACCCTACCCATGATCCTCAATTCCTCCTGGGAGGGGCTTCGCCCAGCTCCCATTTTGAAAAGTTTCCCAGGGTCTTCAAGATACGCAGGGCCCGGAAGGTATCCCCAGGGCCGGTGGTGTGAGGGGTAAAGGGGAGCTCCCGGGCCTCCTGCGGATGCCAGTCCTCAAGGCGAACTTCGTCCTCGGTATCCACCCAGGTGAGGTGAAGATCCAGAAGAGGGCGTACCGGACTTATGCGCCCTCGGGCATCGCTTCCGAGAACGATCTTTTCAAATCGCCGGTGCTGAAGGGTAAAAAGCCAGACCCCCCGCCGGGACTTTCCAGAGACCTTGTCCGTGGTAAAGGGCTGAGGGGTCTTCCCGGAAAAGAACTCTCGAAAAAGGGCCTCGATCTCCGCATCCTCCTGCACCCAGAGGTCCTGCCACTCTTCCCAGTCCGGATTCTCGTAAAGGGTGAGGTAAAGACCTTCATCCCGAGCCATCCATACCGCGTGACAGCTCTCACAGCGGACCTGGGCAAGCACCCTTTCGGTGTGGAAGGGGCGGCGCCCTTTCACCCTCCGGTGACAGGAAAGACAGGTCTTACCGGATCTCCCCTCCATGAGTTCGGCCCGGCCGTGACAGTCTGTGCAGGATAGGCCCTTTTGGACATGAAGATCCGGAGTCATCTCGTGGAACTCGATTCCCCAGGGTCGGGCCGGAAAGTGCCCCTTTACCAAAGGGGTGCGAAAGGCCTGTGAAAGGTCATGGGCGAAGAAACCGTAGTAATCCCAGCCTACGCGGTTTCCGTAGTGGCAGTGGAGACAATTGCGGGGGGAGGGTTCTTGGAAACGGTGGTCCGCAAGTTTTCCCTGGGCGTAGAGGAGATGACAGGCTGCACAGCCCGTTCCCCTCCGGGCCTCGGGGTAGCCCTCTCCGGGGTAGAAGAGATGACACTTGAGGCAGCGCCGGCGCAGGAGGTCGTAAAGGAGATCGGCTCGGGTGCGTAAAGGCCCAGGCTCCGGGAGAGCGAGGAGGCTTTTCACCCGGGGCAGGCCAAAGGCCGAGAGCACGGCATTTATCGCCGGAGCCAGAGTGTAATGCGGGGTCTTCTTCAGGACGGTGATCTCCCGGGTATGGCACTTTCCGCAGGCTCGATCCCAATTGCGCGGATGGGCCGGACGGGTGATGAGCTCCCGATGGGCTTTTTCTTTCTGGGAAGCCCTGGGGTCTCCGGCATGACATCGGTCACAGGAAAAAGCGTGGTTTTGGTCGAGTTTTACCGAGTGGCAGTTCCGGCAGCTAGCCCGCCCAGGCGAGCTCCCTAGGAGGAGCAGGAGCAGCATCACTAGATGGATCTTTTCCATCACCACCCCCAGGATATCACCAAAGGAGACCTCGGAGAAATTACACCTGAGCCACACCGTAGCTTTTTGCCTTCAGGAGGTGCCGTAAAATCTTCGAACTCTTGGCGCGCCCGGAGGGAGTCGAACCCCCAACCATCGGATCCGAAGTCCCACGGCGTAAGAATTTCCTTTACCTTGCGGTGTGAGCTTCAAACCTCAAGATCTTTGAGTGCCAAGAGTTCTTGAACTTTGCTCTATCCATATCTTATCCTCCTCCCCCGACAATCCCGAGGCGGCCCGGTGGAGGTAAAAACTTTTCGGGGGGCACCAAAGGAATTGCCGAGAGGTGTACGAAGTGTTTCAAGCGGTAAGAATGAAGGAAGCCGGGAAGCTCTTTGAAATGATGTTGTGAAATGCAAGGGAGTGTGTATCCAAAATCAAACTTAATCTAGCCTCCGCCGCGCAGCAGGCGCTCTGCCCGCGAAAAGACTTTGATGGCGCAGTATTCGCCGCACATGGTGCAGGCCTTACTCTTAGAAGCTCCGCCTTCGATACGATAGCGTCGAGCCTTATCTGGATCTAGGGAAAGGCGGATTTGGGCTTCCCAGTCCAGGGCTGCCCGGGCCCGGGCCATGGCCAGATCCTTTTCCCAGGCTCCGGGAAGACCCTTGGCCAGATCCGCTACATGAGCAGCGATCTTAGTAGCTATGACCCCCTCACGCACATCCTCCACACTGGGGAGGCGCAGATGCTCTGCAGGGGTGACATAGCACAGGAAGTCTGCCCCCGCCGCTCCAGCTATAGCCCCTCCAATGGCCCCGACGATGTGGTCGTAGCCCGGGGCGATGTCTGTGGGAAGAGGCCCTAAGACATAAAAGGGGGCCCCCTGACAAATGCGTTTTTCCAACACTACATTGGCCTCAATTTGGTTGAGGGGCACGTGCCCTGGGCCTTCGATCATGACCTGCACTCCAGCCTCCCAAGCCCTCTGCGTAAGCTCTCCCAAGATGATCAATTCCTGGATTTGGGGCCCGTCGGTGGCGTCGGCCAGGCACCCGGGACGGATTCCGTCCCCCAAGGAAAGAGTGACTTCGTACTCGCGAGCAATCTCCAGCAAGCGATCGAAATACTCGTAGAGGGGATTTTCTCGGTTGTTATAGATCATCCACTCCAGTACGAAGGACCCCCCGCGGGAAACCACCCCGAGGACCCTCCGTCGCCTCTCCAGCCGCGGAAGCACTTCTCTGGTAATTCCACAGTGGACGGTCATGAAATCCACGCCGTCCTCGGCATGGCGGTGAATGGCCTCGAAGATCTCATCCACCGTCATCTCCACCACAGCCTTCTTTTTCTTTTCCACGGCCTCTACCGCGGCCTGATAAATGGGGACTGTACCCAGAGGGACCGGACAATGTTCCCGGATGAGACGACGAACCTCATCCAGAGGTCCCCCGGTGGAAAGATCCATCACCGTATCTGCCCCAGCCTCCAAGGCCACCCGCAATTTCTCCAGTTCTTTCTCGGGATCCGGGGCGTCCTTAGAGGTGCCCAAATTGGCGTTTACTTTCGTGGTTAAACCTTCCCCGATAGCACAGGGCCTTTGAAGACGCACTTTGCGATTCCAAGGTATTACTATACGGCCTTGAGCCAGCCCTCGAGCCAAATCTTCCACAGGCACTCCTTCTCGTTCGGCTACCTCTTGGATCTCTTCCGGTAGTTCTCCTTTGGTCACACGCTCGCGCAGCGTCATTTTTGTTCTCCTTTTCACAAATTACCTTATTGAATTATTATAAACCTCTCTGGAGAAAACTCCCAGATCGCAAGCTGGAGGGTGCAAGAAGAAAAAGGCCGAGATCTTTAGATATAAAAGTGGTGAATTTGGAGGTAAAAGATTGGGGGCAAAGCCCAACGAAAGGAGGACTCTTTCAGAGGTCTCGGTATAAAGTAAAATCCAAAAAGAGCGAACCCTGAGAAAGTGGGGGAGGGCGAATGTGTGGAATCATTGGTTACCTGGGGGAGCGTCCGGTTAAAAGTGTACTCCTAGAGGGTCTGAGGCGGCTGGAGTATCGGGGCTATGACTCAGCCGGGGTGGTCTTCTTTACGGCAGAGGGACTCTTTGTGCATCGGGTAAAGGGTAAGATCCTTGATCTGGACGAAAGTCTTGCGCGACTTGAGGTCTCCGGAAAGGCCCCGGGCCTAGGGCACACACGTTGGGCCACCCACGGAGAGCCCTCGGAAAGGAATGCTCATCCGCACCTCGACTGTCGGAAAGAAATAGCCGTGGTGCATAACGGGATTATCGAAAACTATCAGAGCCTTCGGCGCGAACTTTTGGCCCGAGGCCACCGATTCGTTTCCGAAACCGACACCGAGGTCTTGGCCCATCTAGTGGAAGAGGCCTTAGAGGAGACTCAGGATCTGGCTGAGGCGGTCAGGCGGGCCCTCTTGCGTGTTAAAGGAGCCTACGCCTTGGCAGTGATCTGGAGCCGAGACCCAGAGCGCATCCTGGTGGCACGGCAGCAAAGCCCTCTGGTGCTGGGATTGGGAGAAGGTGAGGTCTTTCTAGCCTCGGATGTCCCAGCCCTCCTTCCTTGGACGAAAAAGGTGGTCTTTCTCGAGGACGGTGATCTGGCTGAGCTTAGGCGGGAAGGCCTCCACCTTTTCCGCCTGGACGGTTCCACAGTGAAGCGCTCCTCCCAAGAGATTGCTTGGGACGCCTCTCAGGCTGAAAAAGGAGGCTTTCCCCATTTCATGCTCAAGGAGATCTACGAGCAACCCGAGGCCATCCGCAATACTCTTCGAGGACGCCTGGATCCCGAAAGCAGCCAAGTAAATCTGGATGACGCTGAGCTCTCTCCAGATTTTTTTAAAAATCTTCAAAAGATCTTTTTTGTGGCCTGTGGCACCTCCTATCACGCCGGCCTAGTGGGGAAGTATCTCCTGGAAGACCTGGCCCGGATCCCCGTGGAGGTGGATCTAGCCTCGGAATTCCGTTATCGCGACCCCCTCGTGGATGAAAGGACCCTTGCGGTGGTGATCTCCCAGTCTGGAGAGACCGCGGACACCCTGGCCGCCCTGCGCCTGGCCGCTCAAAAGGGAGCCCGGGTCCTGGGTATAGTCAATGTCCTGGGGAGCACTATCGCCCGTGAGGCCCATCGGGTGGTCTATACTCACGCCGGTCCGGAAATCGGGGTGGCCTCCACCAAGGCCTTTACCTCGCAGCTTACCGTGATTCTACTTCTGGCCCTTTATCTGGGAGAGCTTCGGGAGAGCCTTCCTCCAGAAAGGGCGCAGCGATTGGCTGCGGAGCTTCTTCAGGTACCGGGAAGGCTCCAAGAGCTGATCCCCAAAGTGCATCCGGTCTTGCGCCGGCTTTCGGAGCGCTATTTTCGGCGGGAGAACTTTCTTTATCTCGGACGCCACATCCTCTTTCCCGTAGCCCTTGAAGGAGCTCTCAAACTCAAGGAAATCTCTTACATCCACGCCGAGGGGTATGCCGCAGGCGAGATGAAACACGGCCCTATCGCTTTAATCGAAGAAAATGTTCCCACAGTGGCCTTGGCTCCTCGGGAATCTGGAGTCATTTACGAGAAGATGCTTTCTAACATCGAGGAGGTCCGCTCGCGCAGAGGCCCGGTCATCGCCTTCGGTACCCAGGGTGACACCCATCTAGCGGGGTTGGCCACCGATTTCGTGGAACTACCCCCTACTTCCTGGGAGCTCTTTCCGCTCCTTTATACCGTACCCCTCCAGCTCTTTGCCTACGAGATGGCGGTGAGACGGGGATGTGATGTGGACCAACCCCGCAATCTGGCTAAAAGTGTTACCGTAGAGTAAAGATTGGAGAAGACTTCCTTAAGAAAAGCTTTTTATTGAAGGCTCGACCTCGGCCCCTTTAGTCCGTTCAAGGTAGAGCTTCCTGTGAACACTTACTTGCCGAAGGCCCTAGTCCTTAGAGATGGTCAGGCCTTACTGCCCCGAGAGGCCCAGACTTTAAGGCGCAGGGCCTGGAGGCGGATGAAACCGTGGGCATCCTTCTGGTCGTAACCCCCGGCCTGGTCAAAGCTCGCCAGATCCTCCCGATAAAGGCTCACCGGGGACTTTCGCCCCACCACCATCACATTCCCCTTGTAGAGCTTGAGGCGCACCGTACCGGTGACGTTTTTCTGGGTTTCCTCGATAAAGGCCCGCAGGGCCTCCATCTCCGGCGAGAACCAAAAACCGTAATAGATCAGCTCCGCAAAGCGGGGGATGAGGCTGTCCCGCAGGTGCAGGACCTCGCGGTCCAGGGTGAGGTGTTCCAGGGCCCGATGGGCCACGTGGAGGATGGTCCCCCCCGGAGTCTCGTAAATTCCCCGGCTTTTCAGGCCCACAAAACGGTTTTCTACCATGTCCACCCGCCCCACTCCGTGCCGGCCCCCTATGCGGTTAAGACGTATAAGGAGCTCCACCGGAGAGAGCCTTTCCCCGTTTACCGCCACCGGGACCCCGCGTTCGAAATCGATCTCCAGATATTCGGGCTTGTCCGGGGCCGCCTCCGGGGAGACGGTCAGGCGAAACATGTCCTCCGGGGGCTCGGCCCAGGGATCCTCGAGAATCCCGCCTTCATAACTTATGTGAAAGAGATTGGCGTCAATGCTATAGGGTTTCTCCCGGGTAACCGGAACGGGGATCCCGTGGGCCTCGGCGAAGCGTAGGAGGTCCTTTCGACCCTCGAATTCCCATTCCCGCCAAGGAGCGATGACCTCAAGGTCCGGGGCGAGGGCCGCATAGGTAAGCTCAAAGCGCACCTGGTCGTTTCCCTTGCCCGTGGCTCCGTGAGCCACGGCGTCGGCCCCCACCTCTCGGGCCACGCGCACCTGCTCCCGGGCGATGAGGGGCCGGGCGAGAGAGGTCCCCATAAGATACCACCCCTCGTAGGCCGCGTTGGCCTTTATGGCCGTAAAAACGAACTCCGAGACGAATTCCTCGCGCAGATCCCGGATGACAATATCCTCCGCCCCCACGGCCAGGGCCCGCTGGCGGACCTCTTCCCAGTCCTCCTCCTGCCCCACATCCGCACAAAAGGCCACTACCGGACACTGATATCTCTCAAGGAGCCATCTGAGGATCACCGAGGTGTCGAGCCCTCCGGAATAGGCCAGGACGATCTTTTTGGGCATAATCGAACTCCTTATCCGGAGAAATTAAAAAGCAATCTTTCTAAAGGGTACAACTTATAGCAGATAGAGGCAACCTTAATTTGATATCAATCCGAGCAGAAATAGTAGACAGATTTTGCATAGGACCACCTCAAACACCACCCCGAAGACAAGGGAAACGGCTTTTACACCAGAACCCTCCAGATAGGAGGGCCCTCTTTCCCCGTGGAAATCGCCCGCACCCGTAAAACCAGATTCCGACCCTTCTTTCTCCCGCCAGGCCAAACCCGCTACCTCCCCGAAGACTACTTCCAGGTGGCCTTTTCCATCCTCCAGGGAGCACGGTCCATCAGTAGTGCCGTAAGATCTCTCAAACTCCTCGATCTACCTCTGACCAAGAATACCTGATGTGGCTGTGGGGCTTGGTCTGGAAGGCCAGAAGACGCCCACCT
>QOAM01000002.1 GCA_003978075.1 Thermodesulfatator sp.
TCATCAGATCTCACGAAACGAAATTCCGGGAAACACTTGATATTCCTGGAAAAACTTGGAGCCGGCGGGGGGACTCGAACCCCCGACCTGTGGATTACGAATCCACTGCTCTACCAGCTGAGCTACACCGGCAAATTTTTTCCATTTTTTAACTCTAAAAAGTTGAGTTGTAAAGTGATCGCTGGTCTCAGTTCTCTAGTCCACCGCACTGGAGATCAAAGTTAGTCACCACCCAGAAGCGGATCCGGGGGAAGGCCCGGGCTAGTTTTTTCGCGGTCTTTTCAGCCTCATCTCTTGCGACAAAGACCCCAAAGAGAGCAGAACCGGTCCCGGTAAGATGGGCTGCCAGGGCTCCACAACTCCTTAAGTTCTCCGCCAAACGTGCTAGCTCCGGGTAGGTCCTCCAAATAAGCTCCTCAAAATCGTTCAGTAGGTTTTCCCAAGAAAAATCTTCTGGGCCACAGGAAAAGGGCCTTTTCCCCTTGAGCCCGGAGAGATGGGCATAGGCCCAAGCTGTGGAGACCCGAAAGGGAGGGACAGCCACCACATACCAAGCCGAAAAGGTGGGCCAAGGGGTAAGCCTTTCTCCTACACCTTCTCCCAAGGCCGTGGAGTAAGGTGAAAGAAAAAAAGGAACGTCCGCTCCCAGACGTAAACCCATCCTGAAGAGGGCTTCGGAAGAAAAATGGCCGGGATAAAGACGGGTGAGCCCCTGGAGGACGGCGGCTGCATCACTCGAACCCCCGCCCAAACCCGTGCCTGGGGGAATCCTTTTGTAAAGGCGAATGAAGACACCCCCCTCCACCGCGGCCTCCCTCAAAAAAAGTCGCGCCGCCTGAAAACAAAGGTTCGCACGACCCGGGGGAGCCTCTCCCTCCACCTCTAAGGCTATCCCCCGAGCCTTAAAAAGCTCCACCTCGTCAAATAAGGTGATCTTCTGGAAAAGGGTCTGGAGCTCGTGGTAACCGTCAGGGCGACAGCCAAGGACCCTCAGGAAGAGATTGAGTTTGGCCGGGGCCAAAAGCCTCATCGGGTGAGTTTGACAAAACGGAGGCGCAACTCATAGAGGATGCTCTCCAAGAGGCGCTCCTCATCCGGGCTCAGGTTTCCCCGGGTCTTTTCTTTGAGCATGTCCAGGGTATCGATGGTGTGCTTGGCTAAAACCAGATTCACCTCCTTGCGCTGGGTTTCAGGATGGGGAAGCTCTCCAAGATGAATGAGAGCCGTAGTGTTAAGGGAAAGAATGAAGGTGCTAAAGGTCACCGGAGGCATCCACTCCATCTTTTTCTGTTCCATACCCTCCCCCTTTTTATCCCTCACGGGAGCCAACACCCACGTTCTATGGACGGTTCATCTAAAAATGGCACTTTCCGTGCAAGGCTTTACTTTACCTCCCAGATTTATCCCTATTCAAAGACCCTGTAAATAATCAGCGATCTCTAGGGTCAGTCCGGATTACTTCTCCTTTTTCTTAGTAATGACGACCTCGGTGCGGGAAACATACCCTCCTTTAAGGGGCTTCCTTTCGGACAAGGCCTCGTGGAGGCGCTTTACCCGATCGGTTTTAACATACTCCTTGGCCAGAGAAAGAAAACGCTGGGCATCCCGCACCTTGCCATCGAGGAGATAATCCCGGGCGCGTTTAAGTACGGCCCTTTCTCGCTCGCTCCGAAAGTCAGCTGCGTCGTGAAAGCCAAAAAGGGAAGGTAATTTCATGACCCGATCGGCCCCACAGCGGGGGCATCGGGGAAACTCCTCCCCCATCTTCATGAGGCGCTCAAAGACCTGCCCGCACACCTCACAGCGAAATTCGTAGATAGGCACGGGCTTCTCTCCGAGCAAGCTCTATGGTAAAAATTTTAAACATCTTGCACCGTTTTCAAAAGGGGGGCGTATATGCCGCTCGTGGCTCTGGACTGCGAGGGTCCTCTTACTCTGAACGACAATGCTTATGAGTTCGCGGAGGCTCTCATCCCTCGGGGCGGAGAGTTTTTCGCTCGCGTCTCCCGCTATGACGATTATCTGGCTGATGTAGAAAAGCGAGCCGGCTATAAGGCCGGAGACACTCTGAAACTTATCCTGCCCTTTCTCAAGGCTTACGGGGCTACCAATTCCCTCCTGCGGGAGTTCTCCCGCAAGACCCTTCGGGTGCTCCCTGGAGCCGTAGAGGTCTTGCGAACGCTTCCCGGGTTCCTTCCCACCTTTATTATCAGCACCAGCTATCGGCCTTACCTGGAGGCCCTTTGTGAGGTGGCTGGTTTCCCCTTGGAGCAAGTCTTCTGCACAGAGGTGGACTTTGAGACCGTAAAGATTTCCCCCACCGAGGCCCGGGTCTTAAAAGAGTTCTGCGAAAAGATCTTGCAGCTCCCCCTCATAGAGATCCCGGAGGGAGCCCAAGGTCCGGCGGATCTCCCCCCAGAGAGCCGGCAGGCGGTGGAGGTATTGGAAGAGATCTTCTGGCAGAGACTTCCGGAAATGGAAGCCGGACGCTTTCTCCAGGAGGTCAATCCTGTGGGAGGAGCGGAAAAGGCCCGAGCTTTGGAGACGGCCCTTTCGGAGACCGGGCTTTCCCCTCTCGAGGCCCTCTATCTAGGCGACAGCATTACCGATGTGGAAGCCCTTGAGCTCGTGCGCCAAGGTGGAGGAGGGGCGGTGGCCTTCAATGCTAACCGCTACGCCCTGCGGGCGGCTGAATTTTATGTGCTTTCAGAAAAGGCTCAGCCGGAACTCGAGCTGGCCCGAGCCTTCGCCGAACAAGGAAGAGAGGGTCTGGTGGAGTTGGCCCACCGCGCTTCCCAAGCCTACGAGATGGGACTGGTAGCCGAGGCCCCAGAGGATCTCGTTTCTCGTAGCGAGGACTTCCGCAAAGGAGTGCGTGGAGAAACCATAGGAGCCTTGGGATGATACCTCTCCAGGATGTCCTTCCCCGCCGCACCGTGCCTCTGGCCACCTGGGGGATTATTGTTGTAAACGCTGTAGTATTCCTCCTTGAAGTTTCTCTTCCTCCGCCCACCCGGGAGGTCCTCTTTCACTACCTCGGCCTCATCCCGGCCCGGATCACCCATCCTGGATGGGCTGCCGCCCACGGTTTCCCTCCCGGGGCCTACCTCACCTTCCTTACCCACCTCTTCCTTCACGGAGGTTGGGTGCATTTCCTCGGCAATATGTGGACCCTCTGGATCTTCGGAGACAATGTGGAGGACCGCTTGGGGCACTTGCGCTTCTTGATCTTTTATCTCTTGTGTGGGGTAGCTGCGGCCCTCACCCACATCTTTATGCACCCTGACTCCACGGTGCCCACCATCGGGGCCTCGGGGGCCATCTCTGGAGTACTCGGGGCCTACTTCGTCATGTTTCCCTTGGCTCGAGTAATCGTCCTCGTGCCCATCTTTTTCTTCCCCTTCTTCTTGGAGGTCCCGGCCCTTCTTTACCTGGGCTACTGGTATCTCCTTCAGGTCTTCTCCGGGACCCTTTCCCTGGCACTTCCCGGAGAAATAGGGGGAGTGGCCTGGTGGGCCCACGCCGGGGGTTTTCTGACCGGGGTGCTCACCCACCGGCTTTTCTGCCGGCGTCCTCACGGTTATTTTAAAGACGAAGAAGTACCCTGGGGGCCGGTGCTTTCTTATCTCGACCGTTTAAATCGTTAAAAATTTCTTTAAGAAAGGAGGAACCTTCGCTCAGGAGAGGAGGTTTTTATGAGTGGTTTCGATCTTTTTTGGCTCTTTTTTATGCTGGCGGCGCTTCAGCCTGTCTTACGCCAGAGGCTCTTGGAGGCGGCCCGACAGCGCACCATTGCGCGTATCGAAAAATCTCGCGGCTCCCGGGTCATCCTCCTGGTACATCGCCAGGAGACCATGAGCCTCCTGGGTTTCCCCATTATGCGGTTCATCGATATCAACGATTCGGAACAGGTCATCCGGGCCATCCATATGACCGATCCCGAAGTCCCTATCGACCTCATCCTCCACACTCCTGGAGGGCTGGTGCTGGCGGCCTTGCAAATTGCCCGGGCGGTAAAGAAACACCCGGCCAAGGTCACAGCCTTTGTCCCGCATTACGCCATGAGTGGGGGAACCTTGATCGCCCTAGCCGCAGATGAGATCGTCATGGACGAGCACGCCGTATTAGGTCCGGTGGACCCGCAACTAGGCCAATTTCCCGCAGCCTCCATCGTGCGGGCGGTAAGGGAAAAGCCCCGGGAGCATGTGGACGACCAGACCCTCATCCTGGCCGATGTGGCAGAAAAGGCCCTGCGGCAGATGAGGGAAAACCTGCGGGACCTTCTTTCCGGAAAGTATCCCCCGGAAAAGGTGGACGAGCTTGCGGAACTCCTCACTCAGGGCCACTGGACCCACGACTACCCCATCACCTTTGAGGAGGCCCGTAAGATGGGGCTTCCGGTGCGCACCGACATGCCGCACGAAATCTATCAACTCATGGGGCTTTTTCCTCAGCCGGTGCGCCAGGTGCCCTCCGTGGAATACACCCCGGTGCCACGCCGGGCCCCTACCGGCTCCCCCAACCACACTTCGTGGAGGGATTTCTGGAGAAAAGAACCCTGAGTGCTTGTGAAGGCCCTCCCTTAAGGCTCAAGCCTTAGGCCCTGGAGTTTTTCCCCCAGGAATCTCCGGGCCTCCCGCACGAAATCCGGGGAAACCTTTACGCGAAAGGCCCCGTTGAGATCCACCCGGACCACCCCCTCGGGAAAATGAAGCTCGAGCTGGGCCTCACAGGGACCAGGGGCTTGAAGCAAAAGATCGCGCAGGGTCTCGAGATGCCGGCGCTCAAGCCCTTCGGCCGCGAGAGCCACCACCAGCCGACCGGAAAGGGCCTCCGCGGCCTCCGCAAGGGGCCGCAGGTCTTCCACCAGAAGACGCACCTCCTCCGAGCCCTTCTCCACCGTGCCCCGGGCCAGAACCAGTCGCCCCTCCTCCAGAAAGGAGACCGCCCGGGCATAAGCCTCGGGAAAGACCAGGGCCTCCACCACGGACTCCCCGTCCTCAAGCTGCACAAAGGCCATCTTCTCTCCGCGCCGGGTGGTCTTGGCCTTGATGGTTCCCAGGGCCGCCCCTACGGCAATCCGGCGCCCCTCCGGGGCCTCCCTGAGGTTGGAGACGGTATAGGGGGTGATCACCGCAAGCCAGTCCTTGAAGGCCGAAAGAGGGTGCCCGGTGAGGTAAAAGCCCAGGGCCTCCCGCTCCCGAAAGAGGCGCTCCTCCGGGGACCAGTCCGGGACCTCCTCGAGCACCGGCCCCTCTCCCGAGCCATGCGTCCCTCCCAGATCAAAGATGGAGATCTGCCCCCGGGCCCGGGCCTCGCGTTCCTTCTGGGCCCAGTCCATCACCGCCTCCAGATTCTGAAAGAGCTTGGCCCGGTTGGGTTCCAGGCGGTCAAAGGCCCCGGCCTTGATCAGGGCCTCAAGCACCCGCCGGTTGACCTTGCCCGGATCCACCCGCACACAGAAGTCCGCAAAGGACTTGAAGGGGCCGTTCTTTTCCCGTTCGGCCACGATCTCCTCCACAGCCCCGGCCCCCACGTTTTTCACCGCGGCCAGGCCGTAGCGCAGGGCCCCCTCCTCCATGGTAAAGGCCACCCCGCTGGCATTCACGTCCGGAGGACGCACCTCAATCCCCATCCTCCGGCACACGGCCACGTATTTCATGACCTCCTCGGCCTTGCCCATCTCGTAGGAGAGGAGGGCCGCCATGTAACAGAGGGGGTAGTGGGCCTTGAGATAGGCCGTCTGATAGGCCACCAGGGCGTAGGCCGCGGAATGACTCTTGTTGAAACCGTAGCCGGCAAACTTTTCCATGAGGTCAAAAATGTGCTCGGCAAGCTCCCGGGAAATGCCCCTCTCCACGGCCCCGGAGACGAAACGCGCCCGCTCTCCGGCCATGACCTCCGGGATCTTCTTGCCCATGGCCTTGCGCAGGACATCCGCCTCGCCCAGGGTGTAGCCCGCAAGCTCCTGGGCGATCTTCATCACCTGCTCCTGATAGAGGATCACCCCGTAGGTCTCCCGCAGGATGGGCTCCAGTTTGGGATGGAGGTAGTCCGGCTTGCGGCGGCCGTGCTTGACCTCGATGTACTGTTCCACCATGCCGGACTCAAGCGGCCCCGGCCGATAAAGGGCCAGGACGGCAATGAGGTCGTTAAAGTCCGTGGGTTTTAGTCTTCGTAAAAGGTCCTTCATGCCCGAAGATTCCAGCTGGAAGACCCCGTCGGTCTCCCCCCGCCGCAAAAGCTCAAAGGTCTTCGGATCGTCGAGCGGAAGGTGGTCCAGGTTTATTTCCTTGCCGTAGTGTTTGCGCACGAGGTTTACCGCCTGGTCCAGGATGGTCAGCGTCTTGAGCCCCAGAAAGTCAAACTTGATGAGGCCGATCTTTTCCACGGCCTTCATGTCGAACTGGGTGATAATTTCCCCGTGTTCACCCTTCATAAGGGGGAGATATTCGGTGAGGGGACGGTCGGCGATAACCACCCCGGCGGCGTGGGTGGAGGAGTGGCGGGGAAGGCCCTCAAGGGCCCGGGCGATGGCAAAGAGCCGGGCCACCCTCTCGTCCTTTTCCGCAAGCTCCCGAAGCCGCGGCTCCGCGGCCAGAGCCTCCTCCAGCTTCACATTGAGCCCCTCGGGGATGAGCTTGGCAATGGGGTCGATCTCCTTGGGCTTGAAGCCCAAGGCCCGGCCCACGTCCCGCACTACGGCCCGGGCCTTGAGCTGCCCGAAGGTGGCAATCTGGGCCACGTACTCCTTTCCCCCGTACTTCTCCCGCACATATTCAATAACTTCGTCCCGCCGCTGCATGCAGAAGTCCACATCAATGTCCGGGAGGCTTTCCCGCTCCACATTGAGGAAACGCTCAAAGAGGAGCCCGTAGCGCAGGGGGTCCAGGTTGGTGATACGCATGGCGTAGGCCACGAGGCTTCCCGCGGCCGAGCCCCGCCCCGGCCCCACGGGAATCCCCCGCCTCCGGGCCCAGGAGATGAAATCGGCCACGATCAGGAAATAGCTGGCAAAGCCTTTCTTCTTGATGACCTCAATCTCGTAGTCCAGACGCTCCCGGTACTCGGCCTCCGGAGCCGCAAGCCCCGGGCCGGCCTTAAGCTCCGTCAGTCTCTCCTCAAAGCCCCTCCGCGCGGCCTCCTCAAAGACCTCCTCGTAGGTCTTTCCCGGAGGCAGGGGATAGACCGGAAAGTGATATTCCCCGAGACGGAGCTCCAGGTTGATCCTTTCGGCGATCTCCAGAGTCCGCGAAAGCACCTCCGGAGGATAGTCCCGGAAGCGGACGACCATCTCCTCCGGCGAGGCGAAATAGACCTGATCGGTCTCAAAACGGAAACGATTGGGATCATCCAGGGTCTTTCCGGTCTGGATGCAGAGGAGGACCTCGTGGACAAAGGCGTCTTCCCGGGAGAGAAAATGGCAATCGTTGGTGGCCACCACCGGAAGCCCCAGGCTCTCTCCCATCTCAAGGAGCACCTCGTTGACCCGGCGCTGGTCGGCAAGGCCGTTTTCCTGGACCTCGAGGTAAAAGCGCCCGGAGAAAAGAGCGCTGTAGGTTTCGATGAGCTCCCGGGCCCGGTCCAGATTTCCGGAAAGGATGGCCGCCGGAATTTCCCCGTGAAGACAAGCCGTAAGGGCAATGAGTCCCTCGTTGTATTCTCGGAGGAGTTCCTTGTCGATGCGGGGTTTCCAGTAAAAGCCCTCGAAATGGGCCCGGGTGGCCAGTTTGCAGAGGTTGCGGTAGCCGGTCTCGTTCATGGCCAGAAGCACCAGGTGATAGCCGGCCTCGTGTGCGCTTTTGGCCTTCTTTTCAAAGCGGGACCCCGGGGCCACATAAAATTCGCAGCCGATGAGGGGCTTGATCCCGGCCTCCCGCATCTTCTCGTAGAAATGGATTACCCCGAAGAGATTCCCGTGGTCGGTGATGGCCACCGCGGGCATCCCGTATTCCAGGGCCTTGCGGGCCACGTCCTCCACCCTTAAGGCCCCGTCAAGGAGACTCCATTCGGTGTGGAGGTGGAGATGAACGAACTCCGCCATGGCGGTCTCTATTTTATTCCCCGCCCCTGCTCAAGGCGAGCTACAATTTTTTCCAAAAAATGGCCTGATTATGGAGGGCTCCTAAGAGGACTTTCTCCGAGGTCCTGTAACCTCACCAATAATGCCAGCGGGCCTTGGGGCCCCGGCCCTCGCAGACTACACGCCCTTGGGCCTTAAGCTCTTCAAGGAGCTTCCTCAGTTTGTTTTCCGGCCAATCGGGAAAGTTCTCCTTGAGCTGCCGAAAGGTAAAGGTCCCCAGGACGGCCATGAAGGATTCCGGGTCCGTGTAGGTAAGGGAGGACTCTTCCGCCACTTTGGGGGTTTCAAAGATGTCTGGCTGAGAGAGATCCATCTGGCTTACTGCGGCCCGCAGAAAGGCCCCGCACCAGAGTTGGGCCACCTTTCGATTCTCCAAAAAGACCAGGTGCACCCCAGGAAACTTTACCAGCAATTCATGAATGGCTTGTTCCACCTTGGAGGGTTTTAAACGAAAGGGGGCCACGCGCTTGCCTTCCAAGAAGTAATGGTAAGGGGCCTCCACCACTACGGCTGCGTGCGGGAAGGTGGCCAATTCGGCAAAGACCATACATAACCGGTTGAAGGCTTGAATCGAGCGCAGAAAATCCGCAAAGGTCTTCCTCTCCACCACCCCCACGATCCGCCCCTCTCTTTCCACGGCGTAGTCCCCTACCGGCAGAGTCACGCGGGAAGTCTTGGGGAATTGATAAGGATACCTCTCACGAATATCCACAAGGATAGTCACCTCCAGGTCCAGGCGCCGCTTGAGACGGGCCACTTTTTGTCGAAAGAGGCTCTCGCTCCGCCAAAAGATCTGTTCGTACTCTCCGGGCTGATTTTTGTATCTTTTCTTGGTAAACAAAAACTCGCAGCGCTTGCGGACCCTGCGATCGATCACTACATAGAGAAGGGGACCGGTCCTTTTCAAGGCCTTGATGGGAAATTTTTCCTTGATCCCCAGGCTAAGAATCGGTTCTCGGGTCCTCCCCGGACGGAGGCAAAAGAGTTGTTTCCCCTCCGGCGGCCAGAGGTCCTGAGTCAAAAGGTCCAAAAGGACCTGATCCCCTTGGAGGATCTTCAAACGATAGGGAAAACGGGAAGAATTGGTCTCCTCCACCAGCCAAAGGTAAGAGGAGGCCTCGGAGAGGGTTCCTTTTCCCTCGAGGGTTCCGCCCCCAAACCCCCTTTCACCTCCACGTTCTTGCTTCATTTCACCCTTCAAGGCCTCCCGGCTCTCTCCTCTTTTACGGGAGCTTTTTCCAAGGCGGCGAAGAGCGGAAGTTCCAGTCCGTTTTTCACCAGAAGTCCCTCGTCAAAAAGGACCTCCTCCGGCGGACCCAGATGCACCAGGCGCCCTTGATAGAGGATTCCCACCCGGTGGGCCACGCTGTAGGCCAACACCAAGTCGTGGGTGGCGATCACCTGGGTGGTGGGGATCTTGCGAAGGAGGTGGATCAGCTCCTTACGGGCCCGGGGGTCGAGATTGCTGGTAGGCTCATCCAGGAGGAGCACCCGGGGCTCCATGGAAAGGACCGTGGCCAGTGCCGCCCGGCGTCTTTCCCCGAAGCTCAGGTGATGGGGGCTGCGCTCCTCGAAGCCTGAAAGGCCTGCCTGAGAAAGGGCCTCGGTGACGCGCCGATGAACTTCCTCCTCCGGAAGCCCCATCTGACGCGGCCCGAAGGCCACATCCTCGTAAACCGTAAGACAAAAGAGCTGGTCGTCGGGGTTTT
The DNA here is from genome assembly GCA_003978075.1 of Thermodesulfatator sp. Lineage (GTDB taxonomy): Bacteria > Desulfobacterota > Thermodesulfobacteria > Thermodesulfobacteriales > Thermodesulfobacteriaceae > Thermosulfurimonas_A. Next base: position 9,793 of record QOAM01000002.1, read on the forward strand.
GAAAAAGGACCCCGATTTCCAGCCTGCGAGGATCCCGCAGACCGCGCAGAGGCTCACCCTGGTAGAGGACTTCCCCTTCAGCCTCAATTAACCCGGCCAGGGCCAGAAGAAGGGTGGATTTTCCCGCCCCGTTAGGCCCGATGAGGACTAACCTTTCGCCTTCTTTGACAGCCAGATCCACCCCTCGCAGGGCCTCTCGGCCATCAGGATAGCGGTAGCGTAAATTCCTAGCCTGAAGGATCTCTACCACCGTCTTTTTAGAGGCGCTCAAGCCGAACAAATTTGAGATGTAGGGTCTTTTCTCCGTGACCCAGAAAATAAATGCGGACCTTTTCTGCAGAAAGGACCTCCCTCACCTCCCCCTCTCCGAAGCGGGGGTGCCAAACGATATCCCCAGGGCGGAACCCCTCACCAAGGTCTTCAGCCTCTCCCTCTTGGTCAGGCATATCTCGCCACTCCTCCCACAACTCGGGAGACAACTCCTCTAAAAAGCGCGAGGGCTTCAAGATAACCCGTCCTTCTCCAGGGAGATAGCCGGTAATCGGGTGACAGAGATAGAGTCTCTCACGGGCCCGGGTCACCGCCACATAAAAGAGCCGTCTCTCCTCTTCCAGCTCCTCCGGGCTGTTCACCGCGTAAGCCGAGGGAAAGCGCCCTTCGCAAAGGGAGATCACGAAAACCGTGTGCCACTCCAGTCCCTTGGCCGAATGGATGGTGGAAAGCACCACATGATCCTCGCGTTCGGTCTCCGGCTCCAGGTCCGCCACCGTGGACTCCGGGGGCTCCAGGGCCAGGTCCGCCAGAAATTCGGAAAGATCTCCATAGCGATGGGCCAAGACTAAGAGGCTTTCTAGATCCCTCTCCCTCTTGGGATAGTCGTCGTGGTAAACCCTTTCCAGAATGGGCCGGTAGTAATCCAGGAGCTCCTCCAGGCGTTCCTCCACCGAGGAAATTTCTTGTAGCTCCTCCAGGGTCTGGCTCAATCGCCGAAGGCCGGCTTCATAGGAGGGGCGTGTGGGGACCTTCTTTAGGGCAGCCACCGGGTCCGAAGCTGCCCGAAGATGAGCCATGATCTTTTCCGCGGTGCGCGGTCCCACCCCCTCCAGGAGAAGGAGCACCCGATGCCAGGAAAGGAGATCAAAGGGGTTGAGGAGGATCTTGAGATGGGCCACCACATCCTTGATGTGCGCGGCCTCAATGAGCTTAAGCCCCCCGTATTTCACGAAGGGGATGTCCCGACGGGCCAGCTCCAGCTCCAGGTCAAAGGAATGAAAGGCCGCTCGAAAGAGGACCGCTATCTCGGAAAGGGGTACCCCTTCCTCCCTCAGTTCGAGGATACGCTCGGCCACGAAACGACTCTGGTCCGATTCGTCCCGGGCCCGATAGCGCACGGGTTTCTCTCCTCCGGAGCGGCGGGTGAAAAGACATTTAGTATATTTCTCTTGGGCCTTTTCGATGACCGCATTAGCCAGATCTAAAATGGGCTGGGTGCTGCGATAATTTTCCTCCAGCTTTATGATCCGGGTCCCGGGAAAGAGTCGGGGAAACTCCAAGATGTTCCGGAAATTGGCCCCGCGAAAGGCGTAAATGCTCTGAGAGTCATCGCCTACTACCATGACATTTCCGTGTCCCTCAGCCATAAGGCGCACGATCTCCGCCTGCAGACGATTGGTGTCCTGATATTCGTCCACCATGATAAATTCGAAACGCCGCGACACCTCTTCGCGCACCTCGGGGTAGTCCGAAAGGACGCGGTGCCAGTAGAGGAGAAGATCGTCGTAATCCATGAGCTGGTGTTCCCTTTTGTAGCGCTGATACTCCGCAAAAAGGCGCTCAATCTCCGGGAGATGTTCTCCAAAATGGGGGTATTCCTTCTCCAAGATCTCGGCCAGGGCCCGGCCTTGGTTTACCGCCTTGCTGAAAAGGGAGGCCAGGGTCTCCTTTTTGGGAAAGCGTCTTCCCTTTTCCGAGAGCCCTAAAGAAGAGCGCAAGAGGTTGATGGCATCCTCGGCATCCCCCCGGTCAAGCACGGTGAAGTTGGGGGAAAAACCGATGAGGCGGCCGTAGGTGCGCAGCATCTGATGGGCCAGGGAATGGAAGGTCCCTCCAGCTACCCTTTCGCAGGACCTTTTCAATAAAAGAGAGGCCCGGCGGAGCATCTCCCGGGCGGCCTTGCGGGTAAAGGTCAAAAGAAGAATGCGCTCTGGCGGCACCCCCTCCTCCACCAATCGGGCCACCCGATAGACCAAGGTGCGGGTCTTTCCTGAACCCGCTCCAGCGATTACCAAAACCGGCCCGAAAAGGGCACACACCGCCTCCAACTGAGCCGGATTGAGCTCCTCCAGATAACTCCTGCGCCTTTCCTTAATCATCGGCTTGTAGTATAATCCTCAGCGTGGTCCTTTGGAATTCCCCGGAAAAAGGCATGTTTAAAAAGGAGTTGAAAAAGAGGGAGGGAATACTCCACCAAACTTTCAACAATCTTCTCCAAAGAGATCCCGGCCCTCTGAGTCGCCCTAAAAGGGCACGGCTGAGTTTTTTCAACCTTTCAAGTGGCCCTTTATTTAAAAAACTTGTTACTTCAGGAGTTAAAAGATGTTTAAGGCCGTAGTGGAAAAGGAAAGATTACTCAAGGTCCTCAATCTGGTTCAAGCGGTGGCAGACAAAAAGACTTCCATGGCTGTACTTTCTACTGTCCTGGTGGAGGCTGAAGGAGGAGGGTTGCGTTTCTCGGCCACGGATCTGGAGATGGGCTTTCGCGGTAAGGTAGAAGCCGAGCTGGAGGGAGAAGAGGCCTTTTGTCTTCCGGCTCGCAAGCTCTATGAAATTGTCAAAAACTTTCCCCAGGAGACCCTGGTAATAGAGAAAAGAGACGGCGAGACGGTGGAGATCCGAGATTTGGACCAGGAAATCTCCTACAATTTGAGTTTCTTCCCGGCGGAAGATTTTCCGGCTCTTCCGGAGATTGTGGAGGAGACGGTGATAGAGATCCCTGGGGAGACCTTGGAAGATATGTTAGAGCGCACTCTTTATGCCGCGGCTGCAGAAGAGGCCCGTTATGCCCTTTGCGGGGTCTTTTTCACCCGGGCGGAAGATCAATTTCGTATGGTGGCTACAGACGGCCATCGCCTGGCTTTGGTGGATCGGGAGGTCCCGGGGGTGGAGGCCCTTCCCTTGGGAGAAGGGGTGATTGTGCCCCGCAAGGCGGCCCAGGAACTCCGGCGCTTGGCGGCAGAGGAGATGCTCATCCGCCTAGGGGTGCGGGAGAACCATTTGGTGGCCTCTTCTTCCCAAGGGATCCTCTTGGCTCGGCTTCTAGAGGGCCAATTCCCGGATTACCGAGCGGTCATCCCTCAGGAAAGCGGGCGCAAGGTGCTCTTCGACCGGGAGCGTCTGATCGAGTCCCTGAAAAGAGTGAGCCTCCTTTCCTCGGATCGCTATCGGGTGGTGCGCTTTGAGTTTTCTCCGGGACAGGCCTTTCTCATCGGGAGTGGCGGAGAGCTGGGGGAGGCCCGAGAGAGGGTTCCAGCGGCCTATGAAGGAGAACCTTTTGCTATCAATTTCAACGCCCGTTACCTTTTAGACACCCTTCAGGTGATGGATTCGGCGGAGGTGGAGCTGGACATCGGTTCCGAGCGTACTCCCTGTCGGGTGACCGGGCCAGAGGACGAGGGTTATCTAGCCCTGATCATGCCCATGATTCTCTGAGAGGCAAGGGGTCTTACAAGATGAGCGTTATTACTCAGGCTGAAGCGGTGCAGGACTATAGAGCGGAGGCCATACGGGTCCTTTCCGGGCTTGAAGGGGTCCGGGTGCGGCCAGCCATGTACATCGGCTCCACCGGGCCGGAGGGCTTTCACCATCTCCTTTGGGAGGTCCTGGACAACGCCGTGGACGAGGCCTTGGCCGGATACTGTACGGAAATTCGGGTGATTCTCCACCCTGACGGCTCGGCCACGGTGGAGGACAACGGTCGAGGCATTCCCGTGGACATCCATCCCCAGGAAGGCGTCTCCGCCCTGGAGGTGGTCATGACCCGGTTGCATGCCGGGGGCAAATTCGAGAGGGCGGCCTATAAGGTCTCCGGCGGGCTCCACGGGGTGGGGGTCTCGGTGGTGAATGCCCTGTCGGAGTGGCTGGTGGCGGAGGTAATGCGGGAAGGGTGGCTCTATCGGCAGCGGTATCGCCGTGGGGTCCCGGAGGGACCGGTGGAAAGGGTTTCCTCTACTCGTCGCTCAGGCACCAGGGTGAGGTTTAAACCCGATCCGGAGATCTTCGGCGACCAAGAGTTTGACTACGAGGTGGTGCGACACCGTCTGCGGGAGCTGGCCTTTCTTAATCCCCAGGTGCGCTTTTTCCTGCAAGACGAACGCACCGGGGCCGAGGAAAAATTTCACTTCAAGGGTGGGATCACGGAGTTTGTAAAGTATCTGAATCGCAAGCGTGAGCCGGTTCACCGCAAGGTCATCTATGTCTCTGGGAAGAGGGATATGGTGCAGGTGGAAGCGGCCCTGCAGTACCACCAGGGCTATACCGAGACCCTTTACGCTTATGTCAATAACATCCACACCCGCGAGGGGGGTACCCATGTAGTAGGCTTCCGCACGGCCCTTACCCGGGCCCTCAATCGCTATCTCTCCTCGGCGGAAGGCCTTCCGAAGACCCTCCGGGTGAAGGTGGAGGGGGAGGATGTGCGGGAGGGTCTGTGTGCGGTCCTTTCGCTCCGCATGCCGGACCCGCAGTTTGAGGGTCAGACCAAGATGAAGCTAGGCAACAGTGACATCAAGCCCTTGGTGGAGACCGTGGTTTTTGAGGGCTTGATGCGCTTTTTTGAGGAAAATCCTGCGGAGGCCCGGCGGATTGCGGCTCGGGTGGTCCAGGCAGCTCGGGCCCGAGAAGCGGCCCGTAAGGCCCGAGAGATCGCCCGCAAGAAGGGGGAGGCCCTAGAACTTCTCACGGCAGGCAAACTGGCCGAATGTCAGGAGAAGGACCCGGAAAAGCGGGAGCTCTTTATCGTGGAGGGCGATTCTGCGGGAGGGTCAGCTAAGCAGGCCCGGGACCGTCGCTTCCAAGCCATTCTTCCCCTTCGAGGTAAGATTCTCAATGTGGAAAAGGCTCGGGTGGACAAGGTCCTCTCCTCGGAAGAGATCAAACAGATCGTAGCCTCGCTCGGGGCAGGGATCGGTCCGGACTTTGATCCAGAGAAGGCCCGGTTTCACAAGATCATCATCATGACCGATGCCGATGTGGACGGGGCCCATATCCGCACCCTGCTTCTTACCTTTTTCTACCGCCAGATGACGGAGATCATCGAAAGGGGCTGGCTTTACATCGCTCAGCCTCCGCTCTTTCGGGTGAACGAAAATCGTCGAGACATCTATCTTAAGGACGAGGCCCATCTGGACGCCTATCTCTTTCAAAGGGCCCTCAAGGGGGTGAGTCTCCGCCTTTCTGGAGAAGCACTCTCCCGGGAATCCACGGAGGAGGTGCTGAACCTCTTGGCCGGGCTGGAGCGGGCTTTGGGGGAACTGCGCCGGCGAGGCTTTCCTCCGGAGGCCGTGCTTATTTTGCTCAAGGAGGGGTTTTGCCGGGCGGATCACTTTGATCAAGAGGAGCGGGTTATGTCCCTAGCGGAGAGATTCCGGGAAAAGGGCTATGCCGTAGGGCGTATCAAGCCCAGCGAGGAACGCCCCCAGGCCTTTGAGTTCGAAGTGACTTCCAAGAAGGAGGGTTACCTCTTTTACACCGTGGGCCCGAACATCCCTATAAGAAGGGAGTTTCAAGAGGTGCGGCGGTACTACGAAAGGCTGCGTCCTTATCTGGGGAGGGAGGTGGAACTCCGGGTAAATCAGGAGAACTTCGGCTTTCCGGATCTTCTTTCCGGACTTTCGGAGATCCTTTTTCGGGTAAGAGAGGCGGGGCGTAAGGGTCTTTTTATCCAGCGCTATAAAGGCTTGGGAGAGATGAACCCCCAGCAGCTCTGGGAGACCACCATGGACCCTGAAAGACGGGTCCTCTTGAGAGTGGAACTTCAGGATGCGGCAGAGGCCGACGAACTTTTTACCACCCTTATGGGGGATAAGGTGGAGCCCCGGCGAGAGTTCATTCAGACCCATGCCCTGGAATACCGGGAGCTTGATGTTTAACAAAAAATTCTCGATTTATAGGATTCCGATGTCGAGAATTGGAGGGTGGAATTCCTCAAGGAAAGGAGATTTTCTCAGAGGTTTCATTGGGTAAAGAGGAGGTAAGACTATGGAGTGTCGGCGGGAGGAGAACTTGAAGCGTTGTAATTGTACCTATGAGCCTTGTCCCAAGAAGGGTTTCTGTTGCGAGTGTCTGAAATATCATCTTTCCATGCGTCAGCTTCCCGCATGTTGTTTTCCTCCGGAGGCCGAACGGACTTACGATCGCAGTTTTGAGCATTTTGCCCGCTTGGTCGCGGAGGGTCGCATTTAGGTCCGGAGACCAGAAAGATTATTTGAGACTTAAGAGGTGAACTTGGAGGGTAAAAGGAGGTTTAAGGGACAAGCTCCCAGCGAAAAAGGGTCTTTTTCTGAGGTTTCCTCCTTAGATTCTCTGGAGCTAGTCCGTCGTTTGGCCCGTTTTCTGGTAGAGAAAAAAGCGGAAGACTTGGTGATCTTAGATGTGCGAGGTCGGGCCAGCTACACGGATTTTATCTTGATTGCTAGTGCCCGCTCGGCCCGCCACGTGCAAGGGCTGGCGGAATTCTTGGAAGGGGAGGCGGCTAGAGAGGGGCTTCATCCTCTGGGGGTGGAGGGTCTTCCTCAAGGGCACTGGGTGGTCCTAGATTACGAGGACGCGGTAGTGCATATCTTTTATGAACCCGTGCGCCGCATTTACGATCTGGAGGGTCTCTGGGCCGACGCCCCCAGGTTAGAATTTCAGGAGATCCCTGAAGAATCAGAGGTCTCTAAATGAGCTTGGGAGATAAACGACATTGGTCTCTTTGGGGGAGGAAAAAAGATGGCGGAAGTGAGGCCCCTTCTTTTGGTTATTATGGACGGTTGGGGCTGGAGGGAGGAGGTGCGGGCCAATGCCGTGCGCCTGGCAGGCACTCCTAATCTGGATGCCTTGCAGGCCGAATATCCTTTTACTCTTCTTCGGGCCTCGGGAGAGGCCGTGGGCCTTCCCGAAGGTCAGATGGGAAACTCCGAGGTGGGACACCTCAATTTAGGTGCCGGGCGGATCGTCTATCAGGACCTCACCCGGATCAATCGTGCCCTGCGGGAGGGTACTTTTTTCAGAAATCCGGAGCTCCTGCGGGTGGTCGATCGGGTGCGGGAGACCGGGGGGCGTATCCACCTCCTGGGTTTGGTCTCCGACGGGGGAGTGCACTCCCACATAGAACACCTTTACGCTCTCCTGGAACTTTACGCCCGCCAGGGCCTGGCCGAGCGGGTGCTAGTTCACGCCTTTACAGACGGGAGGGATACCGCCCCGGATGTGGCAGACCGTTTTATCTCCGCCTTGCTCTCCAAGATGGCTGAGCTTTCCTGTGGAAAGATAGCCACGGTCTCCGGGCGTTACTACGCCATGGACCGGGATCGGCGCTGGGAACGCACGCGTTTGGCCTACGAGGCCCTGGTGTTGGGCCGCGGGCTTACCGCCCCGGATCCCTTGGCTGCGGTGCGCCAGGCCTTCGAACGAGGAGAGACCGATGAGTTCATCAAGCCCACGGTGATCGTGGAGGAGGGCCACCCGGTGGGCACCATCGAGGACGGCGATGCGGTGGTCTTTTTTAATTTTCGGGCCGACCGGGCCCGCCAGCTCACCCGGGCCCTCACTGATCCCGCCTTCTCCGAGTTTCCCCGAGAGAAATTTCCACAACTGGCCTACTTCGTGTGCTTCACCCTTTATGACGAGACCTTTCACCTTCCAGTGGCCTTTCCCCCGGAAAAGCTTCACCGGATCTTTGGAGAGGAGGTCAGCCGGGCCGGCTTGCGGCAATTGCGCATTGCCGAAACGGAAAAATACGCCCATGTTACTTACTTTTTTAACGGGGGCGAGGAAAGGGTCTTTCCCGGGGAGGAGCGCAAGCTGGTGCCCTCCCCTCGAGAGGTCCCCACCTATGATCTCAAGCCCGAAATGAGCGCCTACGAGGTCACAGAGGAGCTTATTCAGCGTTTAAAGAACAACCGTTACGGGCTGGTGGTGCTGAACTTTGCCAACGGAGACATGGTAGGGCACACCGGGGTACTGGAGGCGGCTATCCAGGCGGTGCGGGTAGTGGACGAGTGTGTGGGTCGGGTGGTGCGGGCCTTCCGCGAGACCCATCAGGGTGCGGTGATCGTGACCGCGGATCACGGCAATTGTGAACTTATGGCCGACGAGGCCGGTCACCCCCACACGGCGCACACTGCCAATCCCGTGCCCTTCTATCTGGTGGACGACCGCTTTCGCGGACATCGCCTTAAGGAGGGTATTCTGGCGGATGTAGCCCCTACCGGGCTCTATCTTATGGGGCTTCCCATCCCGGAAGAGATGACCGGAGAGGTCCTCCTTCAGTGAGGGCTAGAAGGCTCGGACTCCTCGATGATGGCTAGCAGGCGGTCCAGCAATTCCTGAAGCTCTTTTTCCTTTTGAAGGACCTCTTCCATCTTCTTCTCGCACCAGTGCAATTCTTCTTCGGAGAGGGTGTGCCATCTGGCAGAGCGGAAAAAGGTAGAGAGCTGGCGCCGTAGGAGGAGACGCCTGCGCAGTTCCTGAGAGAGCCCAGGGGAAAAGACCTTTTTACGGCAGAGATCGTTCAGAAAACGCAGATCGCTCTCCTGCACCGCGGAGAAGATAGTCAGCCAGTCTTTCAGGGTCAAGAGCCGAGCCATGCTTTTATCTTACCAGCTTACCCTCCTCCGGCAAGTTACGTACGAAGTTTAGGAAGGCCTGGGCCGGTGGGGAAAGGGTGCGTTCCTGAGCATAGACCAAATAAAAGGCGCGCCGGATGGGGGAGCCCGAAAGGGTTACTATGCGGAGGGTGCCTGCTCGAAGTTCGTCCTCTACGGATCTCCGGGAGACAAAGCCCAGGCCGAGGCCGGCCTTAGCCGCCTGCTTTACGGCCTCCGTAGAACCCATGCGGGCCACAAGGTGAAGCGCCTCCGTGGAAAGGCCGTGTTTTTGGAGAAAGGCCTTTACCGTCTGCCAGGTCCCGGAGCCTTCCTCCCGGGCGATAAGGGGCCATCGAGGCAGATCTTCCGGGGAAAGCTCCTGAGGGAAATCTCCGTCTCCAGCCACCAGGACGATCTCGTCCTCCAATGCCGGAACGAAGGTTAGGGAGGGGATCTCCTCTCGGGCCCCTACCATACCCACCTCCAGGTCTCCCCGGTCCACGGCCTTAATAATTTCGCGGGTGTCCCCCACCCGCAAGAAGACCTCGATCTCCGGATAGGTCTTACGAAAGTCCCGAATGAGATAAGGCAGGATGTATTGACCGGGGATGGTACTGCCCCCCACCTCAAGAGGGCCGGTTTTAAGGCCTTTAAAAAGGGCTATTTCTCTTTCCATTTCCCGATAAAGGAGGAGGATGCGCCGGGCATATTCGTAAACGATCTTTCCGGCTCGGGTGACTTCCACCTTGCGGGTGTGCCGATCAAAGAGTCGGAGACCGAAGTATTCTTCTAGATCCCGTATATGACCGGAGATCGTGGGTTGAGAAAGACGGATACGCCGGCCGGCTTTAGAGAAACTTCCACTTTCTATCACTGCTACTAAGGCTTCCAATTTTCGGGGATCCACCATCTTTATACCTCCCTGAGACTTCTAAAAAATCAGAGGTCTTTTCTTTAGCAGGCATGCCCCTCTTTTATTACAAAACCCAGAAAAAATAAAGAGGAAAGTCCCGCCGAGGAAAAGATGAGGGCCATGATGAGGATTTGATATTTGACAGCGAGAAGGGGCGAGACTCCAGCCAGGATCTGACCGGTCATCATTCCCGGGATGGAGACCAGGCCGGCGGAAAAGAGGCTGTTGAGATAGGGGATAAGGGCTGTGCGGTAGGCCTGATGGCGCGCTTCCAAGGGGCTGGCCCCCAGCTCTAAAACCGCAAAGAATCTCTCGGCGGCGAGACTTACCCCGTTCAAGGCTGCGGAGAAGGTCATCCCGGCCAGCGGCAAGAGATAACGGGGACACCACCAGGGCGAAAGGGAGAGCACCCCGTATACCGCCAAGGCCAAGCTGGCTCCGGCTCCGAGGAGGATGCTTTTAAAGGCCTGGAGCAGGAGGCTCAGCCGGCGCTCTTTCAGGGGGTGAAGGGCTATCCAGGCTGCGGCGGAAAGCATGACTACCAGGGCCCCTATTACCGGGTAAGGGCTTTGGGCCCGGAAAAGAAAGACCAGCACATACCCTAAAAGGGTCAACTGCAAGGACATACGGAAAAATCCGTAGAGGATCTTCCCTGCCCCGGAAAACCACTTTTGACTCCAGAAAAGGACTATTCCTACCGGGATCCCGAAAAGCAAAAGATCTCCGGCTGAAAAACTCTTAGGGGCCATGCGAGATCTTTGAGGAAGACCTTTTGGTCTTGAGGGCTCGGTCTCCCAACCTCCGTTTTACCATTATCAAAGTTTCCTAGAGGGGCCAGTAGCGGCTGAAAAAGCGCTTGATGTCCTCCAGGTATTGCCGAAATTTTGCTGAAGGTTCTCCCTTTATCTCCGGTTTATCGGCTCCGGCCAGCACCCGTATTACTTGAGCCACGCTTTCCGCCAGACCACTCAGGCTGTAGCCTCCTTCCAGGGTAAGAAGCACTTTTCCCTCGGCGCTTTCCTCGGCAATTTCCCGCACCACCCCTGCCAGGGCCCCGAATCCTTTAGAACTGACCCGCATGCCCCCCAGGGGATCTTCCTCGTAAGGATCAAAACCTGCAGAGACGATCACCACTTCTGGCCGAAAGGCCCGGGCCACAGGGCGGAGAATCTCCTCGAAGACCGCGAGGTATTCCGCGTCGCCGCAGCCCGCAGGTAGAGGCACATTTACCGTATAACCGGTTCCCTCTCCCTGGCCCACTTCTTCCAGACGCCCGGTCCCCGGATAATAAGGGAATTGGTGGGTGGAAAAGTAGAGGACCTCCGGGTGAGGGTAAAAGGAATGCTGTGTGCCGTTTCCATGGTGGAGGTCCCAGTCCACCAAGAGAACGCGCGAGAACTTGAGGACCTTGAGGGCGTAATGAGCGGCCAGAGCTGCGTTGTTAAAGAGGCAAAATCCCATGGCTCGATCGTATTCGGCATGGTGTCCCGGGGGACGCACCAAGCAGAAGACCGAGCGGAAATTTTCGCGAAAGAGCTCGTCGAGGGCCACGAATTGGGCCCCTACCGCATGGAGGGCGGCCTCAAAGGAGGCCTCAGAGGTGGCGGTATCTGGGTCCAGTTGCACATAGGGCTTTCCCGCAGTGGAGGCCACCCGCTCGTAATAGGCTTCGCTGTGATTCCAGAGGATCTCTTCTTTGTTGGCTCTTCTGGGGGCGAGCCAGCTTATCCACGGGGCTAGGTCTTCCTGCTGGAGTCTTTCCCGAATCTTGATCAGCCTTTCCGGCCGTTCAGGATGATAGTCCCCGGGCTTGTGTTGCAGGAAAAGATCGTCGTAAACCAGGCCCACCTTCATAGCACACACCTCCTAGGAGACCTCTAAAAAACTCAGAGGTCTCGTTCTATAAGATCAGGTGGTCCCCCGGAGCACGGGGAAGACCTCCTTTAGACCTTCTACCATATATTCTACGGCGATAACAGCCAGCAGAAGCCCCATGATGCGCACCAGGAGGTTGGCTCCGGTCCGGCCTAGGACTCGGGCGATGCGATCCGCTTGAGAGAAAAGGACGAAGGTAGCCATAAAAGTGAGGGCGCAGGCAGAAAGGATAGTAAGCTTCAGGGAGAGGCTTTCCCCGCCGGCCATTACGATAACCGTAGTGATGGCTCCAGGTCCGGCCAAGATGGGAACCGCCAGCGGTACCAGCGAGATATCTTCGCGCTCCCGACTTTCAGCCTCCTCTGAAGGGGTGCTCTTAGTGCTTCGGGGTTTGGCCTGGAGCATCTCTAAAGCGATCAGAAAGAGGAGGGCCCCTCCAGCTACCCGGAAAGAGCCTAAAGAGATCTGAAAAAAGAGCAAGATCTTTTCTCCCAGAAAGGTGAAACCGGAGAGCACAAAAAAGGCCGCTAAGGAGGCCTTTAAGGCGGTGAGGCGGCGCTCCTTTACAGAATAATCCTGGGTAAGGGAAAGAAAAAGGGGTAGCCCTCCCACGGGATCTACAATAACGAAGAGAGCGAGAAAGGTCTTGAAAAAGACTTTAAGCTCGAGCACTTCGTAGACCTTTGAGATAGAGATAGGCCCCGGGCAAGGCCCCGGCCAGGATTACGGAATAGACCAGAAGTCCCAGGAGGAGGGCCTTTTCCTGAGGTACACTCCGCAGACTCATAAAATACATCAGGGAGGCCTCCCGTACTCCCAGTCCTCCCAGAGTTACTGGCAAAGAGGTCAGAAAGCTAGTCACCGGAACGATTACCAGGAAGTCGCTCCAGGGTAGCTTAAGGTCCAGCCCGCGGGCCATGACCACGAATTGTAAGATATAGAGGAGTTGTACTCCTAGGCCCAAGAGAAAGATGCCCAGGGCCTGGGGCAGGCGCAGGGGTTCGAGGTAAGGGAATTTGCGAGAAAAGAAGGTAGCCCAAAGGGAGACTCCTCCTCCGGCGAGCACTCCGGCTGCGGCCCAGAGGAAGATGATTTTACGCAGATGGGAGGGCAGGAAGCTTCCCCAAGGGGGTAGGACCACCACCAAAATAAAACAAAGTCCCGCCAGGCCTGCCCCTCGGTCAAAGAGGACACTGGCCCCGCTTTCCCGGGCCCGCAATCCCTCTCGGTAGAGATAATAGCTTCGCACCACATCTCCCCCCATGATCCCCGGGAGGATGGTGTTGAAATACATATTGACTAGATAGAGTCTCAAGAAGAAGCGGTAGCTCTGTTGGAGTCCGAGGTACTGGCAGATGATTTGCCAACGTAGGACACTTAATCCCTGGAAGGCCGCGTATACTATAAATCCTGCTATCCACCACAGAGGCGAGTAACTGCGGAGGGCTGTGGCTAGGGAAGCCACTTCCACCCGGTGCAGGAGGTAAACCAGGAGGCCACCGCTTATGATTATTCGGAGAAAAAAACTCGCCCTTTTTTTCATTTTCTTTTTAAAAAGTCTCGTAAAAATAGCCTATCTTGTTATCCAAAATCTCATGGATCCTAAGATAGCCGAGGACTTTACCATATCCAAGGCCGCAGCCCTATCCCGAGCACCCTACAGGGCTCTTGAGTCTCGCGCCCTTCCCTCTGGCTGAGTACTTCTTCACAGGAGGTAGGGCAATATCTCCTTTGCAATGTCCATCAGGTGAGACCTTAAATACAAATCTGTTTTTGAATCTTTCTAACTTTTCAGAAGCCTCGGTTAGTGGCGAACCTGGGGACAAGAGAGAGGTTTCTCGGGGACGAAGCTCCTGCAAAAGGAGATTTTCATCTGGAGTCTTTTTTCAAGAGATATAACGGAACCCTTCCAGGGTCTCGCGGATCTCCTCCGGGGGAACGTAACGGATTCCTAGCTTGTCGGCCATAAGGAGTACGCCCCGGTCAGCGGAAAGGAGGATCCCGTCGAGTTCTAAGGCCAGGAGAATGAGTTCCAGGTCCTCCCGACTGTCGAGGATCCCTTCCCGCAGGGCCTCTCGGTATTTTCTCCTCAGGGTGTTGATAACCTCATCGGCTTTTTTGGCTGATCCCAAACGGACGGCCTCCTCGGCTACCCGCAGCCCTTTGTTAATGCGCTTGCGCAGGTCTTCAATAAATTCGTAAAGGAGAAAGGCCGGTATCTGAAGCTCGTACTTACGTGGAGATTTAACCTTGAAGATAGCTCGGGCCCTGGCTGGGATGGTTAAGTCGCGCACCATCTTTTTAAGTTCCTCGTAAATAGACGAAGGCATGTAAATTACCACCCCGGGGGCCTGGGCCGCCATTTCAAGGAAGTGACGAAAGGCCTCTCCCGGACTCTCCCCGAACTGCCGGTAGATGTCCGGATTAGTGAAAATGCTGGTGTCTGGTATCAGTCGCTCCCTTTCATAGTTTTGGATGGCAGGCCTCCTTAGAAGGAACCAGACCGGGCCAGGACTTTGTCGATAATTTTCACGCCCACTAGGTCTCCCCACACATTAACACTGGTGCGTAGCATATCCAGAAAGCGATCCACCGCCAAGATGAGCCCAAGCCCCTCCAGAGGCAATCCCACGGACTGCAAGACCAGAGTCATAGTGACCAGTCCAGCTCCTGGGATACCTGCGGCTCCCACCGAGGCCAGGACCGCGGTAAGAAAGACCAAGAGGCTTTGCGTCCCCCCAAGCGAAAGCCCATAGGAAAAGGCAATGAACATGGCAGCCACCGCCTCGTAAAGAGCCGTACCATCCATATTCACCGTGGCCCCTAGAGGCAACACAAAACCCGCCACCTCCGGGCGTACCCCGGCTCGATCTTCGGCTACCTCCAGGGTCACCGGAAGAGTAGCAGAACTAGAGGCTGTAGAAAAAGCCAAAAAAGGGGCCTCTCTCACCGCAAGGAAATAGCGCCAAGGGGAAACCTTGCCCCAAAGCCAGAGAAGAAGGGGTAGGGTGAGAGTCGCATGAAAGGCCAGCCCTAAAATCACCGTCAGGATGTAACCTCCTAGACCTAAAAGGGAGCTCGGCCCCTGGCAGGCCACTAGAGGACCCACCAAGAAAAAGACTCCCACCGGGGTAAAACGCACGATGCCTCGAGTAAGAGCCAGGAGGGTTTCGTTCAAGGAATCCAGCAAGGTCTTTAAGGGGAGCCCCTTCTCTCGGGCTTGTAAACAGGCCCCTCCTAGAATTAAGGCCAGAAAAAGGACCGGGATTACCCGATCCTCGGCAAAGCTCCGCACCATGTTTTCCGGAAAGAGGTCCAGGAGAAGGTCTTTGGGATTAAGAGACTTTAACTTAGGAACTGCATGAAAGGATATAGGGGCTGCGGGGTGGAGAAGGTGCACTAGAACAAGGCCGGTGAAAACCGCCAAGGCCGTGGTGCAAAAGTAGTAAACTAAACTCAACAGGCCTAATCTTTCGAAGGAGCGCAAGGTCCCCAACCCGGCGATGCTACTAAAGACCGAGGTGAAGACTAGAGGAAGAACCACCATCTTGAGAAGGCGTAGGAAGATCTTTCCCAGGACTTCGAACTGAGTAATCCCGGGCCAGAGGGTCCCCACGGCTATGGCCAAGAGGATAGCCAGAAGGGTCTGATTTTCTGTACGCTTAAGCCACTTCACTTGAATTCTCTCTCCCCTTGCTTTATATAGCAGAGCATGGCGAATATCCAGACTGATACGGCCCATGTCCTTATTGAAGCTTTACCTTATATCCGTCATTTTTATGGAAAAGTGGTGGTGGTGAAATATGGCGGACACGCCATGGTGGACCCCGCCCTTAGGGAGGCCTTTGCCCAGGATATCGTGCTCATGAAATATGTGGGGATCCGACCAGTGATTGTTCATGGAGGTGGCCCCCAAATTAGCCAGGTCATGGAAAAGATGGGGCTTAAGCCCGTCTTCGTGGAGGGTCAGAGGGTTACCGATCCAGAAACCATGAGCGTGGTGGAAATGGTTCTGGTGGGCACGGTAAATAAAAGTATCGTGAGTCTCATTAATCGCCACGGAGGAAGGGCGGTGGGCCTTTCTGGACGTGATGGAGACCTCATCGAGGCGGAAAAGATGCAGGTTTACCGTTATGCCGGGGAGGATCGTCCCCCAGAGATCATCGACATCGGTCGGGTAGGCAAGGTGAAAAAGGTCAATCCTGGGGTATTGCGCACCTTGATGGAGGCCGACTTCATCCCCGTGCTAGCTCCAGTAGGGGTAGGTCCGGAAGGCGAGGCTTACAATATCAACGCTGATCTGGTAGCCGGGGCGGTAGCCGGGGCCCTTTCTGCAGAAAAGGTGATCTACCTTACGGATGTAGCGGGAGTGTTAGACAAAGAGGGGGAGCTCCTTCCTAGTCTTACCTTATCTGACTTAGAAAAATTGCTAGAGGAAGGGACAGCTCGGGGAGGGATGATCCCCAAGCTCAAAAGTGCTCGGAAGGCTTTGGCTGCGGGGGTGCACAAGGCCCACATTATTGATGGTCGGGTGCCCCACGCCTTGCTCCTTGAACTCTTCACGGATCAGGGGGTGGGCACGGAGATCATTCCGGATGAGAGATAAACTCTTTCGTCTGCTCAAAGAACGGGCTTATCTTTTCAAAGAAGAGGGTTTTCGTCTATCTTCAGGGAAGATTAGCCCCCATTATCTGGATTGTAAGCAGGTTACCCTTTATTCCCAAGCCCTTCCGCTTATCGGGCGGCTCCTCTGGGAGGAGGCCCGGGGCTTTAAGCCGCAGGCTGTGGGGGGTCTCACCCTAGGGGCGGATCCTCTGGTGGCTGCCGTCTGTTTTGCCGCGGGGCTAGAGGGAATTGCGCTTGAAGGCTTTATTGTGCGTAAAGAAGCCAAGGGCCACGGTACTGGAAAGTGGCTGGAGGGCCATGTGCAACCCGGCATGCGGGCGGTAATCCTCGAGGACGTAGTTACCACCGGAGCTTCAGCCTTCCAGGCCGCTCAAAAGGCCCGCGAATTTGGACTTGAAGTGATAGGAGTGGTGGCCTTGGTGGATCGCGCCGAAGGTGGTCAGGAATATTTGGCCACCCAGGGACTCCCCCTGCGCAGTCTTTTCACCTTGGTTGATTTTTTGAATTCCTAATCTCCAAGAACTCAAAATCCCTTTTAATCCAGTTGATTCAGTTCCTCGGTAGTGATAACCCGCAAAAAGATGCGTTTTTTGTGGGATCCAGGCTGAGGTTCCTCGATTACTAGAGAGCGAGGTCCCCTTAAGAACACATGTCGCCGAAAACCGTCTGGAGGAGTATAGACCACCTGAATTCCCTGGACCCGCCCTTCGCGGTCCACTACCAGGTCTACCCTCTCTAGGAAATTAACATTCCCTGGACCAAAGTTAGTCATCACGTAGCCCAGTTCCGTAGGAAAACCCACGGGAGCAGGAATGATGTAAACCGCATAGACTTCCTTCTCCACCTGGCGCAGGACTTTAGCCTCTGCCGGCCCAGAAAGAAGCAAGAATATCAAGAGTAAAAAACACCCCATTAGTTTCTTCATTTTGCCCCTCCTTTAAAGATAGTCAAAATTTATTTCGGCCTCTTTCAACCGAGGCAAACGATTATCTTTGGAAGATAAAATGGGCTTTTTCACCGGCCAGGGTATACCCAGGTCAGGATCGTTCCAGATGATACCCCGGTCCAGCTCCGGAACGAACTCTTCAGTGCATTTGTAGAGGACTTCGCAGTCTTCTAAGGCCACAAATCCGTGAGCGAATCCTGGTGGGATCCAGAGCATACATTTGTTTTCTTCGGAAAGTTCAGTTGCCACCCATTTACCGAAGTTGGGAGAGCCTCGTCTTAGGTCTACGGCTACATCCCAAATTTTACCTCTCAGACACTTCACGAGCTTCCCTTGAGCCTTGGGCCTTAGTTGGTAGTGAAGTCCTCGAAGGACACCCTTCTTGGATCGGGAATGATTGTCTTGAACAAACCGGAAGGGGATCCCTGCAGATCTAAAGGCAGAATCCCTATAAAACTCCAAAAAGAACCCCCGCTCATCTTCAAAGACTTTTGGTCTTACGAGGATTACCTCCGGAATCTCAAGAGGCTTAAATTCGAACTTCATCAACCCCACCTCTTTTTTTCATTTAGGCCCAATCTTTCCTTTTGACAAGTGGTCAAAGTGGACCGTCCCAGGATTGTCGGAAAGGAAAAAAGTGTGGGAGGAAGGGCTTTGTGGGGGTTAGGCGAGGCGAGCGGAAGGTGAGGACCTCAGAGGGAGAGGAAGGGGAGAGGCCGGCGGATCTTGTTAAGCGTGATTTTTCGGCTGAGAGGCCGAATCAGTTGTGGGTGGCGGATTTAACGTATGTTCCTTGTGGGAACGGATTTGTGTACGTAGCTTTTGTGATAGACACATTTTCGAGAAGGATAGTAGGGTGGCGGGTTTCGGGGAGCTTGAGCGCGGACTTTTCAAGGGGGTTTTTAGGGTGGGAAGGCCCACTTTATGCTCGGTGGCCCCTTTTAACTGTTAAACTTGGGTCAAACTTGGGTCAAAGGTCTCATATGAGGAGATGTAGGAGTGTTAAGGTTGATGGGTAACAAGAAGGTTAGTAAAAAGGAAGAGAGTGTTTTAGAGAATAAATTATGCAAAAAAGCAGCGTTGAATATATAAACTTCCTCCTGGATTTTTAGTACATAAAGGCATTTTTTCTTTAATTAAGTTGCCAAACATAAAATGTACATATGAATTAAAAAATATGATTCTCCATTCAGAATTATAGGCAAGAAATGCCCGCAAAAAATAATTCTCATTCCAATAACGGCCTTCTATTAGCCATTCAGCAGGATAATCAAAAGGATAAAATACATCATGGAAGTGAACGAAGACTCCCGGCTGAAGATATGGCAAGACCTCAAACATGAGAAAATGCAAATCACTACCACACTTCACTACGTGGCTAGAGTCAGTGAATGAGACCACCGCCTAAAGGCGGTGGCTTCCTTTTACAACTAAAGTTGGCTATTAAGACTAAAGTCATCTTAATACTACGCTCAAGCACACTAAAGTTCCCTCTCCTCTATCGTAAACTCCTCCA
>QOAM01000070.1 GCA_003978075.1 Thermodesulfatator sp.
GACGGTGACGGTGAAAAATCTCTTGGTGGCGGAGGTAGTGCCGGAGAAACACCTTTTGCTGGTCAAGGGAGCTGTTCCCGGCTGGCCCAACGGCTGGGTGATGGTGTATTTCAAGTAAGGGGTAAGGAGCCATGCCGGTGGTGGATCTTTACAATAGTCAGAAAGAGAAGGTGGGAGAGGTAGAGCTCCCGGAGGATATTTATTCCGTGCCGGTGAAGGTGGGGTTGTTGCACGAGGTGGTGCGCTGGCAGCGGGCGCGCTGGCGGGCGGGAACGGCCTGCACCAAGACCCGGGGCGAGGTCCGAGGTGGGGGGCGCAAGCCCTGGCCCCAGAAGCATACCGGACGGGCCCGGCAGGGCTCCATCCGGGCCCCGCAGTGGGTAGGCGGCGGCACGGTCTTTGGACCCAAGCCCCGGAGCTACGCCTTCAAGCTCAACAAGAAGGTCCGGCGTCTGGCCCTAAAGATGGCCCTTTCCAACCGCGTGGCGACGAGGCATTGTCTTGTGGTTACGGATTTCGGGCTCGACCAGCGGCCGCGCACCAAGGACCTGTTGGCCTTCCTCGAACGATTCGGGACTAAAAGTGCCCTTTTGGTGGTCCCGGAAAGGGACTGGGTGGCGGAGTATAGTGCTCGCAATCTGCCCAAGGTAAAGGTGCTCGCAGTGGAGGGGCTCAATGTTTACGATATTCTGGATCACGAATATCTGATCCTGCGGCAGGACGCCCTTCCCAAAATCGAAGAGAGATTGAGGAGAAGGCGATGAGCAAGGATCCGCGAGAGATCATTCTGGCCCCGGTGATTACGGAAAAGTCTATGGGGCTAAAGGAGAAGTACAACCAGGTGACCTTTTGGGTGCATCCGGAGGCCAACAAGATCGAGATCCGCAAGGCGGTGGAGGATCTTTTCAAGGTAAAGGTGGAGAAGGTGCAGACTATAAGGGTGAAGGGCAAGCCCAAGGGGCGCTGGCCGCGCGAGGGGCGGAGGCCACTGCGCAAGAAGGCCATCGTGCGTCTGGCCCCGGGGCATTCCATAGAATTCTTTGAGACGGTATGAGGGGTGAGCCATGCCGATCAAGACCTGTAAACCCACCTCTCCGGGAAGGCGTTTCCAGACCTATCTGGTCAATCCGGAACTTTCGGACAAGGAGCCGGAAAAGTCACTGGTGGAACCCCTGAAAAAGAGTGGGGGTCGCAACTGCTACGGACGGATCACCGTGCGACATCGGGGGGGTGGACACAAGCGGCTTTACCGGATCATTGATTTTAAGCGGAACAAGGACGGAGTGCCGGCCAAGGTGGTGGCCCTGGAGTATGATCCCAACCGCTCGGCTAACATTGCCCTTCTACAATACGCCGACGGAGAAAAGCGTTACATCCTAGCCCCGGAAGGTCTTAAGGTAGGGGATGTGGTCCTGAGCGGAGAGCAGGTGGAGGTTAAGGTGGGCAATTGCATGCCCCTCAAAAACATTCCGGTGGGCACGGTGGTGCACAACATAGAATTGCGACCGGGCAAGGGGGGACAACTGGCCCGCTCGGCCGGGGCCTTTGCTCAGGTTTTGGGAAAGGAGGGAGGTTATGTGCACCTCAGGCTGCCTTCCGGGGAAATTCGTATGGTGCACGAGCGTTGTCGGGCTACCATCGGCCAGGTGGGCAACCTCGACTGGGAGAACATCACCTGGGGCAAGGCCGGTCGGAAGCGCTGGCTGGGACGGCGGCCCCGGGTGCGCGGAGTGGCCATGAACCCTGTGGATCACCCCATGGGCGGGGGCGAAGGACGCACCCACGGGGGACGGCACCCCTGCTCGCCCTGGGGACAGTTGGCCAAGGGGCTCAAGACTCGGGGTAAAAAACCCTCGGACAAATTCATCATCCGGCGGCGTAAAGGTTAAAGGGAGAGGCCAAGATGCCTAGATCCAAAAAGAAAGGACCTTTTGTAGATGAGCACCTGATGAAAAAGGTGCTCAAGGCCAAGGAGACCGGGGACAAAAGGCCCATCAAGACCTGGAGCCGGCGTTCCACCATCGTGCCGGAGATGGTAGGGTTGACCTTTGCCGTACACAACGGGCACAAGTTTATCCCGGTTTACGTGACGGAGAACATGGTGGGGCACAAGCTGGGGGAGTTTGCCCCCACGCGCACCTATCGGGGGCATGCCGGGGACAAGGGCAAGGTCAAGGGCAAGAGAAAATAGAGGGGTTGAGCTATGGAAGCGAGGGCCACGGCTAGATATGTGAGGATTTCGCCGTACAAGGCGCGGCCGGTGATCGATCTCATCCGGGGAAAGCCCGTGCAGGAGGCCTTGCACATCTTGGAGTTCACCCCCAAGAAGGCTGCTCGGCTGATCAAGAAGGTGCTCGAGAGCGCCATCGCTAACGCCGAGCACAACTATAACATGGACCCGGATCGGCTTTATGTGAAGCGGGCTTATGTGGACGAGGGTCCCCGGTGGAAGAGGATCTGGCCGCGGGCCTGGGGAAGGGCCAGCCGGATCCTCAAGCGCACCAGCCACATTACGGTGGTAGTAGAGGAAAAGTCTTAAGGAGGGAAGACCTTGGGTCAGAAGGTAAACCCTATAGGGCTGAGAATTGGGATCACGCGCACCTGGGATTCCCGCTGGTTTGGGAAGGGTAAGGAGTTTGCCCAAGCGGTTAAGGAGGACTATGAGATCCGTCGGCACATCAAAGGGCGGCTGAAGCACGCGGGGATCCCGCGTATAGAGATCGAAAGGGCCCCGGGACGGGTGCGCATCATCGTGCATGCGGCTCGGCCGGGGATCGTGATCGGGAAGAAGGGGGCGGAGATCGAGCGTCTCAAGCGAGAACTAGCGGACATCGTCCGGCAGAAGGAAATTGCCATCGATATTCAGGAAGTGCGGAGGCCGGAGCTTGAGGCCCAGTTGGTGGCGGAGAACATTGCCGTGCAGCTTGAACGCCGGGTGAGTTTCCGGCGAGCCATGAAGCGGGCGGTGGCTTTGGCCCTGCGTTTCGGGGCCCAGGGAATTCGGGTACAATGTAAGGGCCGCTTGGGAGGGGCGGAGATCGCCCGCAAGGAGTGGTATCGGGAGGGGCGGGTGCCGCTCCACACCCTGCGGGCGGATATCGATTACGGTTTCGCTGAGGCCTTGACCAAATACGGAGTGATCGGGGTCAAGGTCTGGATCTTCAAAGGGGAGGTCCTGCCGGAGAAAGGCGGGGTCGGAGAGGCCCTAACGATATAAAAGACATAGGGGTTTGAGCCATGTTGCTTCAGCCGCGGAAGGTTAAACACCGGAAGGTGCAGAAGGGTCGGGTACGGGGCAAGGCTGCCCGGGGTTGCGCGGTAGAGTTTGGAGAGTTCGGTCTCAAGGCCCTGGAAGGGGGCTGGCTTACGGCCCAGCAGATCGAGGCCGGCCGGGTGGCTATAGTGCGCTGTGCCCGGAAAGGGGCCAAGATCTGGATTCGGGTCTTTCCGGACAAGCCTATCACCAAGAAGCCCGCGGAGACCCGGATGGGGAAGGGCAAGGGTTCGGTGGAAGGTTGGGTGGCGGTGGTGAAGCCTGGGCGGATCATCTACGAAATTGAAGGGGTACCGGAGGAGGTGGCCCGCGAGGCCCTGAGGCTTGCGGCCCACAAGCTGCCCTTCCAGTGTAAAATCGTCTCCCGGGAGGACCGGCTATGAAGGCCAGTGAATTGCGCGAGTTGTCCCTCCCGGAGCTCAAGGAAAAGTTAAGGGAGCTCAGGGAAGAGCTCCTTAATCTCCGCTTTCAAAAAAGCATTTACCAGTTGGAAAATCCCATGCGGATTCGTCAGGTAAAACGGGATATAGCCCGGATTCTCACGGTCATCCGGGAGAAAGAACTGCAGATGGGTTAAGGCCATGGGCAAGAGAAAGGAATACATCGGGACGGTGGTGAGCAACAAGATGGATAAGACGGTGGTGGTGGTTGTGGAGCGTCTGGTACAGCATCCCCTTTACAAGAAATATATCCGGCGGCGCAAGAAGTTCATGGCCCATGATGAAGGGAATGTGTGTGAGATCGGGGATCGGGTGCTGATTGAGGAGACCCGGCCGCTTTCTCGGCACAAGCGCTGGCGGGTGAAAAAGATCTTGGAAAGGGCGCCCAAGTTTGAGGCCGCCGCGGAGGAGACCTCCTCAGAGGAGGTTAGTCAGCCATGATCCAGCAGGAGACCATGCTCAATGTGGCGGATAATTCTGGGGCCAAACGGATTCGATGTATTCGGGTACTGGGAGGGGCGGCCCGGCGTTACGCCCGCATCGGGGATGTAATCGTGGCCTCGGTCAAGGAGGCCCTTCCCAACTCCAAGGTGAAGGAGGGCGATGTGGTGCGGGCGGTAGTGGTGCGGACCCGGAAGGAGCAACCTCGTCCGGATGGGACGAGCATCCGTTTTGAAGAGAATGCGGCGGTGCTCATCAACCAGTACGGGGACCCCATTGGCACCCGCATTTTCGGACCGGTGGGTCGGGAGCTACGGGCTAGAAACTTCATGAAGATCATTTCTTTGGCTCCGGAAGTCCTCTGAGGAGAACGAGCCATGATGTTTTTCAAAAAGAGCAAGAGGAAACTGCCTAAGCCGCACGAGGCTAAGTGTCATGTGCGCAAAGGGGATAAGGTGGTGGTGATCGCCGGTCGGGACCGGGGGAAGATCGGCAAGGTGCTCCAGGTCTTCCCGCGCAAGCAGCGGGCCATTGTGGAGGGGGTGAACATCGTCAAGCGGCACATGCGTCCCACGCCTTACAGCGAGGGAGGGATTGTGGAAAAGCCTGCCCCTATCCATGTTTCCAACCTTATGCTCTTTTGTCCCAAGTGCAAGCGGGGGGTACGCATCGGGCGCAAGTTTCTGGAAGACGGGACCAAGATCCGTATCTGCAAGAAGTGTGGGGAAACTATAGAGGCCGAGGAGTAGGATTATGGCGTCCTGGCTCAAGGAATATTATCGGGAGACGGTGGTGCCCAAACTTCGGGAGAAGTTTGGTTACCGGAATCCCTTGGAGGTGCCGCGTTTAGAGAAGATCTGTGTGAACATGGGCCTGGGGGCGGCCACGCAGGAGCCCAAGTTGATCGACGAGGCCATAAAGGAGCTGGCCCTCATCACCGGGCAGAAGCCCAAGGTCTGTCGAGCACGCAAGTCCATTGCGGCTTTTAAGCTCCGGGCAGGTATGCCCATCGGGGTAATGGTGACCCTGCGCAAGGACCGCATGTACGACTTTCTAGCCCGGCTGATCCATGTAGCCCTCCCCCGGGTGCGGGACTTTCGGGGGCTTCCTCGCCGGGGCTTTGATGGGCGAGGGAACTATACCCTGGGGCTTGAGGATCACACCATCTTTCCGGAGCTCGATCCCAACGAGGTGGGGCGGGTGAAAGGAATGAATATCACCATGGTGACCTCGGCGGAGACGGACGAAGAGGCCTACGAGCTTTTGAGGCTTTTGGGAGTACCCTTCAGGAGGTAAAAATGCCGCGGAAAGCGCAGCTTTTCAAACAGCCCAAGTTCAGGGTGCGCCATCGGAATCGCTGTTCCATCTGCGGGAGGCCGCGGGGCTACATCCGGCGTTTTGGGCTATGCCGGATGTGCTTTCGGAAGTTGGCCTCGGAGGGAAAGATTCCCGGGGTGAGAAAGGCGAGCTGGTAGGAGGGGCGGAGATGATGACCGATCCCATTGCGGACATGTTGGCCCGCATACGCAACGCGCTGATGGCCCGACACAAGACGGTGGAGATCCCGGCCTCTCGTATAAAGCGGGAGATCGCCCGCATCCTCAAGGAAGAGGGCTATATTGAGGATTACGAATTTGTGGCCGAAGGCCCTCAGGGCAAGATCGTGATCACCCTGAAATACGACGAGGACCGGCGTCCGGTGATCGCCGGTCTTAAGCGGGTGAGCAAGCCTGGCCGAAGGGTCTATGCCGGGGTAAAAAAGCTGCCCCGGGTACTGGGGGGGTTAGGAATAGCGATCATTTCCACCTCGCAGGGGATTATGACCGACCACGAGGCCCGACGCCGAGGGGTGGGTGGGGAAATCCTTTGCGAGGTTTGGTAAAGGGGTGAAAGGTTATGGCCACGGAATCCCGAATAGGAAGAAGGCCGGTTCCTCTTCCCCAAGGGGTGAAGGTGGAGATTAGGGAGGGGCGAATCATAGTGGAGGGTCCCAAGGGGCGTCTGGAAAAGCCCCTTCCCCCGCTGGTAGAGGTGATCGTCGAGGAAGGGGCGGTGAGGGTAAAGCCCCAAGAGGTGCGCAAGAAGCTCCAGCGCAAGGCCAAGGCCTTTCAGGGGCTCACTCGAGCCCTCCTCAACAACATGGTCACAGGGGTGACCCAGGGGTTTACCCGTTCGCTGGATATTGTGGGTTTGGGGTATCGGGCGGAGCTCAAAGGAGAGGCCATAGAGTTTCAGTTGGGTTATTCCCACCCCATCCTTTTTAAGCTACCGGAGGGGGTAAAGGCCAGAGTGGAGAAGGGCGTGGGAGAGGTACAGGTGCGGGTGATCCTGGAGGGGATCGACAAGGAGGTGGTGGGAGAGACCGCGGCCCGCATTCGTCGGTTGCGTCCACCTGAGCCTTACAAAGGCAAGGGTATCCGTTACACGGGAGAGCAGATTATTCGCAAAGCAGGTAAGGCCGGCAAGGCCGGCAAGAAATAAGGTCTAGAGGCGGGGGGAATAGGACCTCCCCGCAGGAGGAGAAGGCATGTTGTGGAGGGAAAGACGCAAGAAGCTGGAAAGGAGGCTGCGGCGCAAGAGGAGGGTGCGCAAGAAGGTCTTTGGTACCCCAGAGCGGCCGCGGCTTGCGGTCTACCGGAGCCTGAAACATATTTACGCCCAGATCATTGACGACACGCGGGGGCACACTTTGGTGGCGGCCTCTTCCCTCTCGCCGGAGATTCGGGAGCGGTGGGGAGAGCTCAAGGCCGAGGGGGGCAAGACGGCTGTAGCGCGGGCTGTGGGAGAACTTATCGGAAAGCGGGCGGTGGAGGCAGGAATCAAGAAGGTGGTTTTTGACCGCGGGGGCTTCAAGTATCATGGTCGGGTGAAGGCCCTGGCGGAGGGGGCCCGGGCCGCGGGTCTGGAATTCTAGGGCAAGGAGGCGTAGAGGGTGGCTACAGCGAAGCCAGGCGAGGAGCTCATCGAAAAGATCATCTTTATCAATCGGGTGGCCAAGGTGCATAAGGGGGGAAGGCGTTTTCGCTTTTCGGCCATCGTGGTGGTGGGCGACGGCCAGGGACGGGTGGGCTACGGCCTGGGCAAGGCCCCGGAGGTGCCGGAGGCCATCCGCAAGGCCTTAGAGAAGGCACGACGTAACATGATCCAGGTTCCGGTAATCAACGGGACCATCCCGCACGAGATCACCGTGGATTACGGAGCGGCCAAGGTGCTGCTCAAGCCTGGCCGGCCGGGCACGGGAGTAATTGCCGGTTCCACCATTCGGGCTATCATGGATGCCGCGGGCATCCGGGATGTGGTGACCAAGTGCATCGGAAGCACCAATCCCCACAATGTGGTCAAGGCTACCTTTAAGGCCTTGGAAAATCTTCAGAGTCCGGAATATGTAGCGCAAAAGCGGGGATTCGCTCTAGAAGAATTCTTGGAGAGGATCGGCCATGGCCAGCAAGCTTAAGATCACCTTGGTAAGGAGCAAGTACGGCTGGTCCAAGAAGCAGCGGGCCACTATCGCGGGGTTGGGGCTGCGCAGGATCGGGCACACAGTGGTGCGGCCGGACAATCCCTGCATCCGGGGGATGGTGGAGAAGGTCAAACACCTGGTAAAGGTGGAGGAGATCGATGAATGAGGGCCTGATTACCCTGGCCAATCTCCGGCCTTTTGCGGGTTCCAAACATCGAGAAAAGCGGGTGGGGCGTGGGCCGGGCTCCGGGCACGGCAAGACTTCTTGTCGGGGGCAGAAGGGGCAGCGGGCCCGTAGCGGAGGCGGGGTGCCTCCCTGGTTCGAAGGGGGACAGATGCCCCTCCTGCGCCGCCTTCCCAAGCGGGGGTTCAAAAACCCCTTCCGGGTGGAATACAAGGTGGTCAATGTGCGGGAGATCGCCCAGAGGTTTGCTCAAGGGGCGGTGGTGGATCCAGAGGCCCTGCGGGAGGCTGGCCTGGTTAAAGGGCGCAGGGTGCGGGTGAAGCTCCTGGGAGAGGGGGAGATCGACTTTGCGGTCACGGTGCGGGTGCATGCCGTCTCCAAAAGTGCTCGAGAGAAGATCGAGCGGGCTGGAGGGCGGGTGGAGATCGTCGAGGAGTAAAGGATGCTGCGCACTTCTGGGGTAGAGAGCCTGGCCAACATTCCGGAGCTGCGGCGCCGGATCTTCTTCTTGCTAGGGGCGTTAGCCATTTACCGGATTGCGGTGCATATCCCCACACCGGGGATCAACGCCCAGGCCTTGTTGGCCCTCTTCAACCGGGCCGGGGGAACCATCTTCGGCTTCATCGACATGTTTTCTGGGGGGGCCTTACGGCGCCTTTCGGTCTGCGCTCTGGGGGTGATGCCTTACATTAGCGCCGCCATCATTCTAGAGCTCCTTACCGTGGTCTATCCCTCGCTCAAGGAGATGCAGAGGGAAGGTCCGGAGGGGCGGCGCAAGATAGCCTATTACACCCGTTACCTCACCGTGGCCATCTGCCTCATCCAAGGGTTCGGTATCGCCGTAGGTCTGGAAAGGATGACCGCGCCCAACGGGAATCCGGTGGTCATGTTCCCGGGTTGGGCCTTCCGTCTGCTCACCATGATCACCCTCACCACCGGATCCATGTTCCTGGTCTGGCTGGGGGAGCAGATCACCGAGCACGGGATTGGGAATGGGATCTCTATCCTCATCTTTGCGGGGATTGTGGCTCGACTACCCTCGGCCCTGATCAATACCTTTCGGTTTGTGAAGACCGGGGAGCTTTCCGGGGCGTTGCTCCTTTTCATCCTGGCCCTGGTGTTGGCGGTTTTTGCCTTTACCTGCTTCATGGAGATGGCCCAGCGGCGGATCCCGGTACACTACGCTCGGCGCATGATGGGCCGACAGATGGTGGGAGGTCAAAGCACCTATCTTCCCATTAAAGTAAATACTGCCGGGGTTATCCCCCCTATTTTCGCCTCCTCGGTCCTCATGTTTCCGGCTACCATTTCCACCTTTCTGCCGCTGGCCTTTTTCCAGTCTCTTTCCGTCTACCTCCGCCCGGGTCACTGGCTCTACGAGATCCTCTATGTAGGGCTTATCATCTTCTTCTGCTACTTCTACACGGCTATCATCTTTGACCCCAAAGATGTGGCGGACAATCTCAAGAAGTGGGGGGGATTTATCCCAGGGATCCGACCAGGGAGGGCCACGGAGGAATTTCTAGACCGGGTGCTCAATCGGGTGACGTTGATTGGGGCCATTTATGTGGCGGCCATCTGTGTGCTACCCACGCTGCTCATCGTAAAGTTCAACGTGCCCTTTTACTTCGGGGGCACGGCTCTTTTGATCGTGGTGGGTGTGGCTATGGATACCATGGCGCAGCTTGAGGCCCATCTCCTTACCAGGCGTTACGACAGTCTGGTGCGGGAGGGGCGTCTCAGGCGTCGGCGTTAATTCCAAAGAAGGAGGGGGTAAAAATGAACATCGTCTTTTTAGGACCGCCGGGGGCAGGTAAGGGGACACAGGCCAAGAGGATTATCGAAAAGTACGGCATCCCTCAGATCTCCACAGGGGATATGTTTCGGGAACATCTTTCCAAAGGCACGGAGCTGGGAAAGAAGGCCAAGGAATATATGGAGAAGGGTCAGCTTGTGCCGGACGAGATCGTGCTGTCCATGGTGGAGGAGCGTCTGAAGCAGCCCGACTGTGAAAAGGGTTTTATTCTCGACGGCTTTCCGCGCACGGTACCCCAAGCCGAGGCCTTGGATGAGATGTTGGCCAAGTGGGGCAAGAAGATCGACTACGCCATCGCCATTGAGGTCCCGGACGAAGAGCTGGTTAAACGGCTTACCGGACGGCGTACTTGCAAAAACTGTGGCATGATGTATCATATAATTTTCAAGCCTCCGAAGGTGGAGGGAAAGTGTGACGCCTGCGGAGGAGAGCTTTATCAGCGCCCGGATGACAACGAGGAGACGGTGCGCAACCGTCTGAAGGTGTATCATGAGTCCACGGCTCCCCTCATCGATTATTACGAGAAGAAAGGAGTGCTCCACCGTGTAGACGGGATGGGGAGCATAGATGAGATTTTTGAGCGGATCGTGAAGATCCTAGGATAATTGATTTTAGTGCGCAGGACTGGCCGTTCGGCTTCACCCAAGATAAAACTTAAGGCCCCCTGGGAGATAGAGCTTCTCAGGCGGGCCAATGCTATTGTTATGGAGGTGCTTTTGCGTCTAGCGGAGGAGGCCCGCCCGGGGGTCTCCACTTGGGATCTAGAAGTGATGGCGGAGACGCTGTGTCGGAGGCGAGGAGGACGACCGGCTTTTAAGGGCTATAGAGGTTATCCTTATGCCCTCTGCGTTTCGGTCAACCAGGAGATCATCCACGGGATGCCCCGGGAGGACAAGGTTCTCAAGGAAGGGGATCTGGTAAGCTTCGATTTTGGGGTGGAGTATGAGGGCTACATTGGAGATGCGGCCCTGACCGTGGCGGTAGGGCGGGTCTCGGAGCTGGCTGAGAGGCTCATGAAGGTCACGGAGGAGGCCCTTTATCGGGGCATTGAGAAGGCCCGGGTGGGCAATCGGGTGGGGGACATCTCCGCGGCCATCCAGCGGCACGTGGAGTCCCACGGATTTTCTGTGGTGCGGGATTTTGTGGGTCACGGGGTAGGGCGGAGTCTTCACGAACCTCCGGAAGTGCCCAATTTCGGGCGTCCGGGCAAGGGGCCGCGGCTGCAGGCCGGAATGGTGCTGGCCATCGAACCCATGGTGGTCACCGGTAGTCCCAAGGTAAAGATCTTGGAGGATCAGTGGACGGCGGTAACGGAAGACGGGGGGCTTGCGGCCCATTTCGAGCACTCGGTGGCCATTACTGCCCGGGGGCCGGAAATCCTTTCTAAGGTGTAGCGGAGGTCTTTAATGGCCAAAGAGGACCATATCGAGGTAGAGGGCACGGTGGTGGAGGCCCTGCCTAACGCCATGTTTCGGGTGGAGCTCGAGACCGGACACAGGGTTCTGGCCCATGTTTCCGGCAAGATGCGTATGCACTATATTCGGATTCTTCCGGGGGATAAGGTGGTGGTGCAGCTTTCGCCTTACGATCTTACCCGGGGGCGCATTGTCTATCGCGGCTCTAAAAAGGATCGAGGAGGGCGGTCATGAAGGTTTCGGCTTCGGTAAAGCGGCGCTGTCGGAAGTGTCGCATCATTCGACGCAGGGGTGTGGTGCGGGTGATCTGTGAAAATCCGCGCCACAAACAGCGTCAGGGTTAGGAGGTGAGAAGGTGGCGCGTGTAGCGGGTGTAGAGATTCCGGACCACAAGCCTATTGAAATCGCTCTTACTTACATTTTCGGTATTGGACGGACCTCGGCCCAAAAGATCCTAGTCAAAGCGGGGGTGGACTGGTTTAAAAAGACGCGGGACCTTACAGAAGAGGAGCTTACCCGCATTCGGCAGATCATCGAACGGGAATACAAGGTAGAGGGGGACCTCCGGCGGGAGATAGCTCAGAGTATTCGCCGGCTCATGGACATCGGGTGCTACCGGGGGCTACGGCACCGGATGGGGCTTCCGGTAAGAGGGCAACGCACGCGTTCCAATGCCCGCACGCGCAAGGGGCCTCGTCCGTCTTCGCTGCGGGGTCGCAAGAAAAAGTGAGGAGTAGAAAGCCATGGCGCGCAGGGTTCGCAGAAAAAAGAAGGTCAAGAAGAATGTCCCTGAGGGTATCGCCCACATCCATGCCACCTTCAACAACACCATCGTGACCATCACCGACCGGCAGGGCAACACCATCGCTTGGGCCAGTGGAGGCACGGTGGGTTTTAAAGGTACGCGGAAGGGCACGCCTTATGCCGCTCAGCTCGCGGCCCAGGACGCGGCCAAGAAGGCCATGGAACACGGCATGAAAAAGGTCTGGGTCTACATCAAGGGGCCTGGTCCGGGGCGAGAAGCCGCCCTGCGGGCCCTGCAGGCCGCAGGGCTGAAGATCACCTTCATCCGGGATGTGACCCCTATACCTCATGACGGCTGCCGTCCGCCGAAGCGGCGGCGGGTCTAAAAATCTTGCGGGAGGGATCAACCTTGGCCAGATATACCGGAGCTAGATGTCGTTTGTGTCGGCGGGAGGGTATGAAGCTCTTCTTGAAGGGGGAGCGTTGTTATACGGATAAATGTGCCTTTGAGCGGCGGAGCTACCCCCCAGGCCAACACGGTCAGGCCCAGTTGCGGGTAAAGCTTTCAGACTACGGGATCCGTTTGCGGGAAAAGCAGAAAGTCAAGCGCATCTACGGGGTCTCGGAAAAGCAATTCCGGCGTTATTTCGAGAGGGCCACCCGGATGAAAGGCCAGGCCGGGCACAATCTCCTCCAGCTCCTGGAACGCCGGCTGGACAATGTGGTCTATCGATTGGGCTTTGCGGCCTCTCGTGCCCAGGCCCGCCAGATGGTGGCCCACGGCTGGTTCAAAGTTGACGGACGCACCGTGGACATCCCTTCTTACCTGGTAGATCCCGGGGAAGTCATCGAGCTGAAGGAAAAGTATCGAAACAATCCTCATATTCAGGAAAACCTTGAGGCTGTGGCGCGGCGCGGGATCCCACAATGGTTGGAACTCGACGCGGAGAACTTCCGCGGGGTGGTTAAGGCCCTGCCTACCCGGGAAGACATCACCATGCCTATTCAGGAAAGCCTCATCGTGGAGTTCTACTCCCGTTAAACCCATTCCTGAAAGCGGGGTGGAAAAATGGAGACACTCAGACCACGGGTTGGCCAGGTGGATCTTATTCGGCCGGAGGGCATCCGGACCCACAAGGATTCACGGCCACCTTACTACGGAAAATTTGTGATCGAGCCGCTGGAGCGAGGCTTCGGGGTGACCTTGGGAAATGCTCTGCGGCGGATCCTCCTCTCTTCCATACCCGGAGCAGCCATTACGGCGGTGAAGATCGAGGGAGCCTTGCACGAGTTCACCAGCCTTCCGGGGGTCTTAGAAGACGTGACGGATATCATCCTCAATCTCAAAGGCGTGCGTTTCCGTTTAAAAGCCGAAGGCCCTTATCTCTTTCGATTGGAAAGGCGAGGACAAGGGGAGGTCAAGGCTGGAGATATCCAGACCGAGGGGCAGGCGGAGGTGGTCAACCCGGAGCATCATATCGCCACCCTCACCAAGGACGGGCAATTGGTGATGGAGCTCCAGGTGGAGAAGGGGCGAGGCTATGTGCCGGCGGAATTCTCCAAGGAGGAGCATCAGATCGGGGTAATCCCGGTAGATGCAGTCTTTTCTCCTATTACCCGGGTCAATTTCTCCGTTACTCAGGCCCGTGTAGGTAAAAGTAGCGCCTTTGACCGGCTGGTGCTGGAGATCTGGACCGACGGGACGATAAGCCCTGAAGAGGCTTTGTTTTATGCCGCAGGGGTCCTTCGAGATCAACTGGTGGTCTTCGGAGGGGAAAGGCCGGCGCTGGAGGCCCGGCCAGAAAAGAAGAAGGAGGAGGAAGACCTCGCCGGGATCCTCAACAAGAGCTTGGAAGAACTGGACATCTCCTCCCGCACTCTCAATTCCCTCCTCAGCGCAGGGCTCAAATATGTGGGAGACGTGGTGGTGCGCAGTGAGCCGGAGATGCTGCGCCTCAAAAACTTTGGAAAGAAGTCTCTGGAAGAGATTCGGACCCGGCTCAAGGAGCTGGGCCTAGACTTCGGTATGAGTGTGGAGTGGCAGCCACCGCAATCTGGTTAAAGGAGTGCCGTGATGAGACACCGGAAAAGGAGTCGTCGATTGGTCACTAAATGGGAACACCGGGTTTCTCTCATGCGTAATCAGGTTACCGACCTTTTGCGCCATGGACGCATCATCACCACTTTGGCTAAGGCCAAGGAGTTGCGCCGGGTAACCGACCGCATGATTACCTTAGCCAAGCGGGGGGATCTGGCCTCCCGCCGGCGGGCCCTGGCCTTTATCCGGGACAAGGCTGTAGTGCGTAAGCTCTTTACCGAACTTCGAGAAAGATACCTGGACCGTCCCGGGGGTTACACCCGCATCGTGAAGATAGGTCCCCGGCGAGGAGACGCCGCCATGATGGCGGTGATCGAACTGGTAGAGGAAAAGCTTTCGCACAAGCGCTCTCGAAAGAAAATCGAGAGGATGAAAAAGATCGAAAAGGAGATCCAGGAGGCCTTGAAGGCCAAGAGGGAAGCTGCTCCCGAAGAAGGCGCGGTGGCTGAGGAAAGCAAGGTCCCAGAAAAGGAGACCGCAGAGGAGCCGATTGCACCTGCGGAAGCTGCACCCGAGGAAGAAACTCCTCCCGCGGAGGAGAGCCCAGCCGTTGAGGAGGAAGTTTCATCCACATCCTCGGGAGAAGGCCCCGAAAATCCCTGAAGAGCCTCTGGGGATACACATAACTACGGGTATCTTTTGCTATACACAATCCTCTGAATAAAAAGTGATAAGAATTTTTAAGTGACACAGTACGTTAAATTTTTGCCTCAATCTTAAAAATTTTACGAAATATCCCTTCCTTAGCCTATCGCCGGAAAAGAAATCCTCGGTCATCCGGGAATCCTGGACATTGGCCGGAGTCAGACAAACTCGGTCACGAATTCGTGTTTGGGATCGATGATCTTTCCATACGGAAGGTCTTAGCCTTTTTCGGCAAGTTGACGCTTGAGTTACGGGAAACATTTGCGATAAGAGGTCTTATGGACTCAAGGTCTTTGCGGCCGAGAGATAGTGGAGTGGTCGGGAAACGGAGTCGGTGGCGGCAAATGATTTGTCAATTTAATTTTGCAAAGGGTCTCTATTTGATAAACACTATGACCATTTTAGGGTTTGCGGAACAGCCTCATTAGTAGTTTCTCTTGGCGGGCCTGACTCGGCAGGGATAAACCGCCCCGGCAAACACAGCTCCTTCGCTCACCTATTTGATGACCTCGGTGGTAGAGGGTAAGATGGGCTTGCACTCGAGGAAGGGTTCCATGCTGGAAAAGGCTACGCGCAAAGAGCTGGTCCTCCTTCAGACCACAGCTGGTCTTTACCTAGGCCTGGTCTGCTTCCATCACGGTTTCGAGAGCCTGAATTTCGTCTTGGAAAAGCGGGAGTTTTTCGACTTCGAATGGCCGGCCTTCGTGGCCGCGGATTCTGGAGGGCTGCGTCCCGTGCTTTTAGGGTTAGAACACATCGTAGTGCAGCGCCAAAATGTGGTCTGGTACACCACAGAGGTGCCGGAGGCTCTGGCCCTCCAATATCGAAGTCAGCTCCCCCAGCCCCCTTCTGGGCCCCATCGCTCCCCTCCTCGTCCCGACAAGTCTCCACCTTCTTCTAAAGAAAAGGTGGTTACCTTTCCCAAGGTGAAAGATCATGTTCCCTAAAGAGATTCTCATTGCTCCATCTTTGTTGGCAGCGGACTTTGCGCGCCTGGCTGATGAAGTAAAAGCCGTGGAGGCCGCAGGAGCCGACCTCCTCCATTTGGACGTGATGGACGGACACTTTGTCCCCAACCTCACCTTCGGGCCCCCGGTAATCGCGGCCCTAAGACCCCACACCCGGCTCCCCTTTGATGTGCACCTCATGATAGAGGATCCAGACCGCTATCTCGCCGAATTTGCCCGGGCTGGAGCAGATCTCCTCTCGGTACATGCGGAGGCCTGTATCCACCTCCACCGCACGGTCTGCCGTATCCGGGAGCTCGGTAAGAAGGCCGGCGTGGCCCTTAATCCCTCCACCCCCTTAGGAGTGGTAGAGTGGGTCCTTCCGGATCTAGATTTTGTCCTGATTATGAGCGTAAATCCCGGTTTCGGGGGACAAGGCTACATTCCCCAGATTACGGAAAAGGTCCGGCGTCTGGCCCAGATGATCGCTGAAAGAGGGCTCTCGGTGGCCATCGAGGTGGACGGAGGGGTAGCTCCGGAGACCGTGGGAGAGGTGGCTTCCGCCGGGGCCCGCATCCTGGTGGCCGGTTCAGCGATCTTCGGTGCTGGAGACTACGCCGCGGCTATCCGGGCCCTCCGCCAGACC
Organism: Thermodesulfatator sp.; assembly: GCA_003978075.1. Lineage (GTDB taxonomy): Bacteria > Desulfobacterota > Thermodesulfobacteria > Thermodesulfobacteriales > Thermodesulfobacteriaceae > Thermosulfurimonas_A. The sequence goes on from QOAM01000070.1 coordinate 16,111, forward strand.
GCTGAAGAGGCTATTGACCAAGGTTAAAGGGAAATAGAGCACCAACCCGGCGAAGGGAAGCCACCAAAGACTTCCCGCCAGGGGAAAGAGGACCAAGAGGAAGATAGGAGGGAGGATCTCCTTTCCCAGGCTCAGGGCCTCCTTTCCCGAAAGACCTCTCAGGCCTAGATTTAGGTAAGGCCAAGCACTGATCCAGGTAAGGGCCGCGGCCAGCCAAGCGGCAAAAGCCCCAAAACTCCGGGCAGCCGGTGAGCCGAAGAGGACGAAGGCCAGGATCACCAAGCCCGCTCCCACCATCTGAAAGGCGGTCTTAATCCGGGCCAGAGGCCAAACCTCAAGCCTCCGCCCCCTCCCTCGTAACCCCCCTACCAAGATCTCCCGCAGGAGGAGAAGGGCCACCGGAAAATAGGGAAAATACCTAAGGTGTACCAGTAAGAGATAGACCGCAGCTACGAAGATCTTGTCCGCTACCGGATCGAGCAAGGCCCCTAGCCGGGAAGGTCGAGTGCGCCGGGCCAGCCAGCCGTCCAGATAATCCGTGAACCCCAGCAGAGACCCCACCCCTACCGCGGTGAGTTTCATCCTCGGGCCTCCGTAAAGGAGGACGCAGGCCAAAGGAAGGAGTAGAATGCGCAGGAGGGTGAGCCGGTTGGGGGTAAGACGAAAGATCATTCCACCGCCGCCAGCATCTCCCAACGTTCCTGACAGGCCCGACACCGCTCTGCCCAGGGCACAGTCTCCAAACGCTTGAGACGTAACCACTGGCCACAATCTACACAGCGACCATATTCTCCCCGCTCCATACGGTTGAGGGCCTCCTCGATGCGCTTGGCCAGACTCGCCTCTGCGCCCCCCTGCCTCTTACACTCCCGCAACCGGCGCTCCAAAACCTCCCGCAAGCGGGAAAGTTCTTCCGGTTTAAGTGGACGCCTTTCCGCAAAGACCATCTAAGAGACCTCTAAAGAAGACTCCTTTATTCTGAGAGACCTTTGTCTCTCAACCTCCTTTTACTTCCAAGTTCACTCATCCCCTTCAATCCCTCTCCCAGTAGATACGCACCAGTTTATCTCCTTCCGACCAGCGGAAGGTGAGGTTTCCTTTGTAGGCCCGGTAAATGGCCCGGCCCAGACGCTGGGCCAGGTGGTCTGTAGTGGTTTCAATTACCGTACGGCCGTCTTCCTCGTACATGGTAATAATCTGATGTAGAGGATTGAGCCCTCGTGCCCGCTCTACCTCGTTCTGAATAATCCGCATGATTTCCTCGCGATGCTTTTCATAAAAGGAACCGGAAAGATAAAGATATCCCATAGCGTAACGATCTAGGGCCTTGCGACACCCCGGACAGATAATCTTGGGAACCAGGTCGGTATCCTTGTATTCTTCGTAGAATTCCTCGTCGATCAGCCAGCGTTTGTCGCGAAAGACCGCGTGACAACGGGGGCAAATAGCTTCACCTGCCGGGGCCTGATCCAGGAGATAAGGATCGTCCGTGCTTTGATATTCGTGCCTTTCACGCACCCACTTTTCTCCTTTACGGGCCATACTTTCACCCCCTTAAACCTTCTTCTGACGCCGCCAACGCCCGGCTCGAGGATTGATAAACTCGGCTAAGGTCTGCACATAGAGATCTGCACTTTTTAAAAGAACCTCTCCCCGTTTCATTCCGGGAAGAAGGAGGAGCTTTTTCGCATGTGCTGGAGATAAGGTAAACATCCTTTCGGCCTCAGGGAAGGGAAAAGCCTCCTCCAACTGGGGGTGAAAGAGTAGGTGGGGTTTGCGGAGTTCGGAGAGAAGGCTGGCAGCCTCCTCTCGATCTTCAGCCCGCAGGCTGTCCAGAATGAGGCCCCGGACCTCAGAGGTCAAGCTCTTCGAGAGCCGGAGGGCCCACAGCCCGCCCCGTCCTTCTCCCCAGATCCACCACTGGAGGACCTGAGACTTTATTGTAGGGTTTGCGCGTAGCTCCTCAAAGGCCTCAAAGAGCTCCGCATAGCTCGGAAGGGTCTCCGGCAGAAAGACGGCAAACTCCTCTAGAAGGAGCTTTTCCGCCAGGGTTTCCACTACCGAAGAGAGGACCTCCGGCAAGAGAAGGAGCCCTGGAGCCGGCCCCGCAGGTAGATAAGTTTGGAAGGCGAGGCCTCCGGCAGACACGCGTCCTATATGGGCCGATCCCGCCATAGTTCCTCCATTTTTTCGGCCTCCTCCTCCTTCCGGCGCACCTCCTCCTCCCATTGCACCCGCCTCTCGTAAAGGGGGACCTCCGCACGCAGAAAACGCTCGGCAAATTCCGGATGAGAGAGATAGTCCAGAGCTGCTCGCAAAAAGTTTTCTTTTAGAGTTTCAAACACGGTTTCTCTCTCTTTTTCGTCTACAAAATGGCGCTCCTTACGATAGCGATAGTAAAAGACCTCTTCTTCCCGGAGGAACCTTTCATAGAACTCCGGAGAGGAAAAAAATCTTGGATCAGGGTGAATGGGTATTTGCACCAAGAGGCCTACTAACCAGCGATCTCCGGCCAAGCGTCGGGAATAATCCCAAATTTCCAGCCGCAGACCGTTGGAGAGCTCCCGCACCTCCACACACTCCCCAGGCCAAAGGGGCTGGTGCTTCTTGCTGGGCGGCAACCACTGATAGGCCATGGCTAGTGTTTGAAGACCCGCTGCCCGGTGAAGACCATAGCCACCGGGGGCTCGGCCTCGTTACAGGCCTCGATGGACTCCCAGTCCCGCAGGGATCCCCCAGGCTGGATGATGGCGGAAATACCTTCCCGGATGGCCACATCCACCGCATCCCGAAAGGGGAAAAAGGCATCGGAGACCATGACCGAACCCGGCAGCCCGGCCCGAGCCACCTGGGTCTCTTCGTCGATTTCCATTTTCTGAGACTCCGGGCGCTGGCCCTTGCGGATCTCCAGCTCCAGCTGCTTGTAAGGAATGCCGTAGCGGTCGTAACAGAGGAGGTCAGCGTATTTGGTGTAAGCCTTAAAGATGGCGATCTCCGTTACCCCCACCCGGTCCTGTTCTCCGGTCCCTATGGCCACGGTGCACTCGTCCTTCACAAAGAGAACGGAATTAGAAGTTACTCCCATTTCCACTGCCCAGCCAAAGAGCATGTCTTGAATCTCGCGCTCTGTAGGCTCCCGTCGGCAACGCACCTCTGTGCCGTCGGGTTTCTTGGCTACCGCAGGCTTGAGATCCTCTGGCCCCCGGACGCGATTGACCTGCGATTGCTGGAGGATGAGACCCCCGTCCATCAGGCTTTTAAATTCCACCACCTGCTTGCCCCAATATTCCTCTAGGCGGTCCAGGCGCCGGATGCGGATGATGCGGAGGTTTTTGCGCTTTTTCAGGATTTCCACCGCCCCCTCTTCGTATTCCGGGGCCGCCACCACCTCGAAATATTGCTCGCTAATGGCCTCCGCACAGGCCTTGTCCACCGGACGGTTCAGGGCGATGGCCCCTCCAAAGGCCGCAATCCGGTCCGCCCGAAAAGCCCGCAGGAAGGCCTCCGCCAGGCTCTCCCCATAGGCTACGCCGCAAGGATTATTGTGCTTGACGATCACACAGCAAGGCTTGCGGGAAAGATAACGAAGGACATTCAAGGCATTGTCCACATCGGTAAGGTTGGTCTTACTGGGGTGTTTGCCGAACTGAAGGAGGTCTTCCTCCCGGAGACTGGAGACCAGCCCCCAGCCGGGCTGGATGTATTCACATTCCCCCAGGACCAGGTTCCCGTTTACCAGTTCGTAAAGAGCGGCCTCTTGGTCGGGATTTTCCCCGTAGCGCAACCCTCGCTCCTCAATTATCCCGGGCTCTACCTCGATCTTCCAGGTGCGCTTGCGGTAAACCAGGGTCTGCTCCCCAAAGTTGATGCGGATCTCAGCGGGAAAATGATCCCCTTTAATCTCCCGATACATCTTTTTCAGGTCTTCAGCCACAGGCACCCCCTTGAATCGTTTTTTTAAGGATATCCCACAAGGCCCTCTCCCGTCAAATCTTTTTAGAGGTCTCATCTTGCCTCGGCGAAAACAATACTTAGTTTTCTAGTCAGAAAATTGGAGAAAGGAGGTGAAAGCTATGGCTGAACTCATGGTATGGCGTCCTCTTCAGGAATTACGCCGGGAAATTGACCGGTTGTGGGAGGAGTTTTTCGGCCGTGCCCGTGTTCCGGAGCGCTGGGAGGGCTGGGAATGGGCCCCGGCGGTGGATGTCTCCGAGACGGACGAGGCTGTAGTAGTGCGGGCGGATGTCCCGGGGCTTGATCCAGAAGATCTGGAGATCACCCTCTCTGGTAATACCCTGGTGATCAAAGGAGAGAAGAAAAAGGAAGAGGAGGAGCGCCGGGAGAACTTTTACCGGGTGGAGCGGGTCTATGGGAGCTTTCTGCGCACGGTGGATCTTCCGGCGGAGGTAGAAGCGGACAAGGTGGAGGCCACCTATAAGAACGGAGTCCTCAAGATCGTCCTTCCCAAGAAGGCCGAGGCCAAAGGCCGGACCATTAAGGTGAAAGTGGAAAAGTAAATCTTCAGGGGCCAAGCCCCCGGGCTTTGCGGTGGGGGCTGCCCCTTCCTGAGCCTTTTCCCAGGGCTGAATCAAGGATTTTTTTCGTTCTTGAAAAAAGGCGGCAAAGGGCCTAAGGTTTGAGGCGCGGGATCTTTGTGGAAAGGAGGGGGCGGTGAAGGAGGAGAGTGCGGTTCTCGAGGCCCGCCGGCGCAAGGCCGAGGAGTTGGAGGCCCTGGGGTATCCCCTTTTCCCTAATGACTTCCGGCCCACGGATCGGGCCGGCGCCCTTCAAGAGATCTACCGGGACTACGACAATGAGGCCCTTTCCCGCTTGGGGGAGGGTTTCCGCCTGGCCGGACGCCTCATGAGCCGGCGAGACTTCGGAAAGGCGGTCTTTGGCCACCTCCAAGACTTCTCCGGCCGCCTTCAGGTCTTCTTTAAGCGGGACGAGCTGGGTGAGGAGAGTTTCAGGGTCTTCAAGAAATACATTGACATCGGGGACATCATCGGGGTGGAGGGGCCGCTTTTCCGCACCAAGACCGGGGAGCTTACCCTGCTCGCCCGTCAGGTACGGCTCCTTACCAAAGCTTTTCGGCCCCTTCCGGAAAAATTCCACGGTTTGCGGGACACCGAATTGCGTTATCGTATGCGTTATGTAGACCTCATAGTGAATCCCAGGGTGCGGGAGATCTTCCTTACCCGCAGCCGCATCATCCAATACCTGCGGGACTATTTCACCTCTCAGGGGTTCATCGAGGTGGAGACCCCCATGATGCAGCCCATTCCCGGCGGGGCCACGGCCCGTCCCTTCAAGACCTACCACCATGCCCTGGATCTGGAGCTTTACCTACGCATTGCCCCGGAGCTTTACCTGAAGAGGCTTCTTGTAGGAGGGTTCGAGCGGGTCTTTGAGCTCAACCGCAACTTCCGCAACGAGGGTCTTTCCACCCAGCACAATCCCGAATTCACCATGCTCGAATTCTATGAGGCCTACGCCACCTATGAGGACCTCATGTTGCGCACCGAGGAGATCCTCTCCGGGCTGGCTCGAGAACTTTTCGGGACCACCTGCATCGTCTATCAGGGGCAGTCCATTGACCTTACTCCGCCCTGGCCCCGTATACCCTATCGCCGGGCCTTGGTGGAGATCGGTGGGGTGCCGGAAGAGATTCTGGAATCCCGGGAAAAGGTTCTGGCCTTCGCCGCGGAGCGGGAAATCAAGATGGACCCTCGAGAGCCGGTCCTCCAAAAGCTCTGGGCCAAGCTCTTTGACGCCCTGGTGGAGCCCAAGCTCACCCAGCCTACCTTCATCACCGAATTCCCGGTGGAGCTCTCGCCACTGGCCCGGCGTAACGATCGCGATCCTTCTATTACCGACCGCTTCGAGCTGATCATCGCCGGACGCGAAATGGCCAACGCCTTCTCCGAGCTGAACGATCCTCGGGACCAGCGGGCCCGCTTCGAGGAACAAATCCGCAAGCGTCTGGCCGACGACCCGGAGATCCACCCGGAGATAGACGAAGACTTCCTGCGGGCCTTGGAGTACGGCATGCCCCCGGCGGCCGGAGAAGGTCTGGGCATTGACCGGCTGGTCATGCTCTTCACCGATGCACCCTCCATCCGGGAGGTCATCCTCTTCCCTCATCTGCGTCCGGAGGGCTGATGGGCTTTGAGTGGTTCGTGGCCCGGCGTTATGTCCTTTCCCGCAAGCGCAACCGCCTTACAGCCCTCATCGCCAATATCTCCGTGGTGGGAATCGCTATCGGGGTGGCGGCCCTCATTGTGGTCATCGGGGTCATGACCGGCTTTCAGGACATCCTCAAGGAAAAGATCCTCTCCCTGAATCCCCACCTGGTCATCGAGCGTTTCTCCGGGCCTTTCGTGGAGTACCGCGAGGTAGCGCAGAGGGTACGCCGGTTTGCCCGAAAAGAAGGGGTAGTCTTGGAGAAGATCTATCCATTTGTCTCGGAGCAGGGGCTTCTCCTCTCTGGGGCCGGAGAGGCCGGAGCAGTCCTCAAGGGGCTGCCTCTGGAGGTCCTCCCCCGGATGAAGGCCTTGAAGCTCCTCTCCGGAAACTACACCGCTGCAGGAAAGCTCCCGCCCCTCCTCCTCGGCCGAAGGCTAGCGGAAAGGCTGGGGGTCACCGTGGGAGATCGCGTGCGCTTTCTGCTACCCCGGGGCTGGGTTACCCCTCTAGGTCTCCTGCCCCGCTTCCGCACCTTTCTCGTCTCCGGGATCTTCGAGACCGGTCTTTACGATTACGATTCCTCCCTAGCGCTCACCTCCCTGACTGTAGCCCGAAAAGCCCTTTCGCTCTCTGGGGTCACAGGACTCGAAATAAAACTCCGCGACCCCTTTGAGGCCTATCACCTAAGCCGCCGCCTCTCTCAGGCCCTGGGCTATCCCTACTACGTGACCGACTGGCAGACCTTGAATCAAAGCCTCTTTTCTGCCTTCAAGCTGGAAAAGACAGGCATGTTTGTGGTGCTCACCCTCATTGTGGTGGTGGCGGCCTTCAATATCGTGGCTGCCCTGGTGATGTTGGTCTCGGAAAAGCGTCCAGACATTGCCCTCCTTAAGGCCCTAGGGGCCACCGAGGGCCGGGTGCTACGGATTTTTCTCTTTTCCGGGCTTCTTCTGGGAAGCCTGGGTATCGGGGCGGGCCTGGCCCTGGGACTTTCGCTTGCAACCTTCCTCGCCCACTATCCGGTCATCCGGCTCCCGAGCGACGTCTATCCCGTGGATTATCTTCCGGTGAGGGTAGAGGCCCTGGATGTGGCGGTAATCGTGATCTCCGCCCTAGTGCTCACCTTGGCCGCGGCCCTCTTTCCGGCCCGCCAGGCGGCCAAGACCCCTCCGGCGGAGGTCCTGCGCCATGGTTAGTCCTCCAGCCATCGAGGTCCGGGGCCTGCGCAAGGTCTTTTACCATCCCGAAGGAGAGATCGAGATCCTCTCCGGAGTAGACCTTACCGTAGCTCCAGGGGAAAGCCTGGCTGTTATAGGGCCCTCTGGGGTGGGTAAGACCACGCTCCTTCACCTCATCGGGGGGCTCGAGAGACCTACCGCCGGCGAGATCCGCCATTTCGGTGAAGACATCCTGGCCCTTTCAGACCGGGCCCTTTCAGCCTTCCGCAACCGCCATCTTGGCTTTGTCTTTCAGTTCCACTACCTTATGCCGGAATTGAATACCCTAGAAAATGTGATGCTTCCCGGGCTGCTTGCAGGAATGGCCTGGGAGAAGGTCCGCCCTCAAGCGGAAGGACTCTTGCACCGTTTAGGGCTCTCTCATCGCTTGCGGCACCGGGTTGAAGAGCTTTCCGGAGGGGAGAAACAGCGGGTGGCCATTGCCCGGGCCCTCCTGCTCGAACCCCGCACCATTCTGGCGGACGAACCCACGGGAAATCTCGATCCCCAGAGTGCGCAGGAGGTGACGGAGATCCTTTTGCAATTAAATCGAAAATATGCTACTACCCTAGTGGTGGTCACCCACAACCTCAAGCTGGCGGCCTGCATGGACCGGGTCCTGCGCCTGGAGGCCGGAAGGCTCTGGGAGGTTCCGCGTGAGAAGCTCTTGGCAGTGGAAGGTTAAGGTCTTCTTCTTCCTTCTCTGGCTCTGCGGGGCCCTTTCCGCCCGGGCCTCCCTCAAACCGCGCCTTCCGGTGGTGCTTTACCACTTCACCTATCAGGGTCCGGAAAAGAGGACACTCCTTCTCCATCGCCTGGAAGAGCACGTGGTAGATCGTCTGCGTGCGGAGGGCTTTCGGGTGGAGATCCGGGATAAACGACCCGCTGACCTGGAGAAAGCCCTGACTGCAGAAGGTCTGGTAGCTGCGGTCTGGGGAAAGGTCACGGAGCTTGGCGGACGGGTGAGCGTGGATCTTTTCGTGAAACACCGAGGGCACCCTGAGATTTATAGCACCTATGTCTCCGGGGCCCTTTCTGATTGGCCCAACCTGGAGGAGAGGGCCGCGCAAGCCCTCCTGGCCGCCCTTTTCGAGCGCCCTAAGGTGGAGGCCATCGAGGTGGCGGGGAACCTTTTGGTGGACCAGGAGGTCATCCTCAAAAAGATCTCTACCCATCCCGGGGAATTCTTGGACCCTGAGAAGATCCGCCGGGACATCAAAGAGATCTATAAGCTGGGCTACTTTGAGGATGTGGAGGTGGAGGCTCGGCCAGGGAAAGAAGGCCTTATTCTCACCTATCGCGTCCTCGAAAAGCCCGTAATCCGGGAAATCGTCTTCGAAGGCAACAAGGCCATAAGTACCTCTCGTCTCCGCAAGGTGGTGGAACTCAAGCCTCTTTCGGTCCTCAACCTCAAGGAGGTAGACCGGGCAGCGGAGATTATCCGAGAGGTTTACCAGCAGAAGGGCTACTACCACACCCGAGTGATTCCCGAGGTAAAGACCCTTTCTGGACGCCGGGTGAAGGTGGTCTTCCACATCAAAGAAGGCCACAAGCTTTACATTAAGAAGATTAGTTTCACCGGCAATCGGGCCTTTTCCGATAAAAAACTCAAAAAGCTCCTTACCCTGAGCGAGAAGACCAGTTTTACCTGGATCAAAAAGGCCACGCAGACCGTAAAAGGCTTCATTTCTCCAGAGCCTGCGGCGGAACCGGGTGTTTACAGCCGCCCTTTTCTTTACCGGGATCTGCAACGCATAGAGGATTTCTACCAGAATCACGGTTTCCTAGAGGCCCGGGTGGGAGAACCCCAGG
>QOAM01000116.1 GCA_003978075.1 Thermodesulfatator sp.
CGGCGGGGAGACCACGCCTCGGATTCTGGCCGACGAGCTGGGAGAGGCCCTAAGAAGGCTCGATCTTGAGGCCGCGCGCGAAATCCTTGACGAGATCCTCTCCTACATCCCCCACACCCTCTACGACCGGGCGGACGAGAGGTTCTTCCACACGGTGTTTTATCTCGCCCTTGCCCTTTCCGGGTATCGGGCCGAAAGCGAGGTGCTCTCGCACCGGGGGCGGCTCGACATGGCCGTGCGCTACGAAGGGGAAAATCGGGTCTTCGTCTTCGAGTTCAAGGCCGGGGAGAGCGCGGAGGAGGCCCTGCGCCAGATCGAAGAGAAGGGCTATGCCGCAAGATATCAGGCCCAGGGCCTTAAGGTCATCCGGGTGGGGGTCTCTTTTGACCCCCGCACCCGCCGCATCACCCAAATCCGTAAGGGATAAATTACTCCCAAAGCCCGTAGAAAAAGAGCCGGGCCCGGCGGCCCAGCTCTTTAGACCCAAGTTTGACTGCCCAAATAAAAAAATCCGCTTGTATCAACGGTTCCCGGACACACTACCCCTACCTTCCACAACACCGGCATTATTCAAATTTCTGTATCTGGGGAGTGAATAAGGGAGGAGACTTCCTTGTGTCAACTTCCAAAGTTGGTCAAAATCTGTTTAGAAAAAAATCAGCCCTTAAAAATCGAGAGATCGCGGCGGGCTTAGGGTGCCCTTTGCAAGACCCTCGGAGGCGGTTATATTCCCCGGTCAAATTGGAAATCAGGGGTAGCTTCTATGGATCTCTCCTTCTTGCGGGAGGTGGCGGAGGAGGCCGCCAGGTGTGCAGGGGCCTTCCTCAAGAGGCATTTCTCTCAACCCCACCGCATAGAACACAAAGGGAAGATCGATCTGGTTACCGAGGCGGATCCCGAAGCCGAGCGTCTGGTGGCCGAGGTCCTTGGCCGACGCACCCCGGAGATCCCGGTCTTAGCCGAGGAGATCTTCCGCACCGAGCCCCGCGGACTCTACTGGCTGGTGGATCCCCTGGACGGCACCACCAATTACGCCCACAGGTTTCCCTGGTTCGGAGTCTCTGTGGCTCTCATGGAGGACGAAAGGCCCCTGGTGGGTGCAGTCTATCACCCCATGTTGGAGGAGCTCTTCTCCGCGGCTCGGGGACAGGGGGCCACCCTTAACGGCGTCCCCATTCGCGTCTCGGATATAGCCGAGCCGCAGGAGGCCCTTCTAGCTACGGGTTTCCCTTACAATATCCACGAGGCCCCGGATCAGGTCCTTCGCCTCTTTCGGGAATTTTTGGTCCGGGTTCAGGGTATCCGACGGGCCGGAGCCGCCTCTCTGGACCTGGCCTATGTGGCCTGCGGGCGCTTCGACGGCTTCTGGGAGCCCCTCCTCAAACCCTGGGATACCGCCGCCGGAGTCCTCCTGGTGGAGGAGGCCGGCGGCCAGGTGAGCGATTACCTGGGAAAACCCTACCACCCCTTCAAAAAACATGTCGTAGCCAGCAATAGCAAACTCCACGATTTTTTGGTAAAATTTACTTGTAAGGAAGTACCCGCATGAAGACCGAGGTTATTTGCCCTCATTGCGGGAAAAAGGTAGAAAAATATCGCAATCCCTTTCCCACTGTGGACCTCATCATAGAGACCCCTGGGGGGATTGTGCTTGTCCGCCGGCGTAATCCCCCTCACGGCTGGGCCCTTCCCGGGGGCTTCGTGGACTACGGAGAGAGTCTCGAGGAGGCCGCCCTGCGGGAGGCGCGGGAAGAGACCGGGCTCACGGTGGAGCTGGTCTGCCAGTTCTACACCTACTCGCGGCCCGATCGCGACCCCCGCTTCCACACCATCACCACCGTGTACCTAGCCCGGGCTGAAGGAACACCCCGTGGAGGGGACGACGCTGCCGAGGCTCGGGCTTTTCCCCCGGAAGCCCTTCCGTGGTCGGAGCTGGCCTTCGATCATGGAGAGATACTGCGAGACTACTTGGAGACAAAAAATGCTGCGTCAGGTCCTGCAAAATCTTCCCCGCAAGCCAAGGTTCCTCGTTGTTGACGACGAAGACGAGGTGCGGACACTCCTCAAGGAGTATCTTTCCAGCCTGGGTCTGGAGGTGACGGAGGCCCGAGAGGGAGAGACGGCCCTGCAACTCTTTCAGGAGAAGGGGCCCTTCGAAGTAGTCATCACCGATCTGGTGATGCCCGGTCTGGACGGGCTCTCCCTCATCCGGCGCATCAAGGAAATGGAGCCGGAGACCATGATCCTGGCCATGACCGGCTACGCCCGCGATTACGGATATGTGGAGGTGGTCCTGGTGGGGGCGGACGACCTCATCCAGAAGCCCTTTTCTTTTGAGGAGCTTGAGGCCCGGCTGGCCCGCATGCTGCGAGAGTGGAAGCTCAAGGAGGAGCTACGGGCCCTTTCCATCCGCGACGCCCTCACCGACATCTTCAACCGCCGCCATTTCGAGGACCGCCTCCTGGAGGAGACCACTCGGGCCCTGCGCCAGGGCTACCCCCTTTCCCTGCACATGATCGATGTGGACCATTTCAAGCTCTATAACGACACCCGAGGCCACCGGGACGGAGACCTCCTCCTCAAGGCCTTGGCCAACATCCTTTGTCGCTCCACCCGGGAGAAAGTGGATCAACCCTTTCGTTACGGAGGAGATGAGTTTGCGGTCCTTCTTCCCCACACCGATACCCCCGAGGCGGTGAAGGTGGCTGAGCGGATCCTGGAAAACTATCGTCGAGCCGGTTTTTCCCCTACCACCCTTTCCATCGGGGTAGCCAAGCTTCTCGCCCGGGGAAATCCTCGGCGGAGTGCTGATGACTTGGTGCGCCGGGCCGACGAGGCCCTTTACCGGGCCAAGGAGTCTGGAGGCAACCGCGTGGAGGTGGATCCCCTGAGTCTTTGAAAAGGCCTCTAGACCTGGTCACCCCCCGCAGCTCAGGAAAGAGTGAGCTTAAGGATGTCCAGCCGGGGATGGACCCTCTGGATCTTAAGCCGGACCTCTTCTCCTACCTTGAGGCCGTGACCTGGGGGCAAAGGGAGTTCCGCGGTCAGCATCAAGTCCGGGAGGAGGACGCGAGCGCGTCTTTCCCCTACCTCGAGCACCAGAGCCGGGACTAGCCGCCCCTGAAAGTGGAGCTTCAGGTACTTGAGGAGCCAGTAGCGATGGGTGCGAGCCCGCACTTGGCCTGTGGCCGCTTGAACCTCCTCTAGCTCCACCAAGATTTCCCGCAAGGCCTCCTCGGAAAAGGGCGGGGTGCGGCCCAGGAGGACCGCCCGAAGCTGGTGCTGGATCACCAGGTCCAGAAAGCGGCGGATGGGAGAGGTTGCCGTAGTGTAAGCGGGAAGCCCTAAGCCGTGGTGAAATTCCGGGGAAAGCCCCGTCTCTCCCCGTACCAAAAAGCGCAACTGCTGAAAGGCCCGTACCAGGTCCTTCTCCTCCCCCTCCCGGAGGATCCTTTCCAGGGGTTCCTTCTGATAGCGATAGAGAGCCGGGACCCCCTTTTGGTGTAAGAACCGGGCGGCGGCATAGTTGGCCGCGATCATGCACTCCGCCACCAGCTCCCGGGCTGGAGTAAACTCCAAGCGTTCCAGGCGGATCTCTCCATCCTCCACCCGGATGACCACCTCAGGCAGGGTGACGGCCAAGGCCCCCTGCTTTCGGCGCTCTTCCTGAAAGGCCTTGGTCAGGGCGTAGAGCGTGCGGAAGGGCTCCTCTCCTTGGAGAAGGGCCTGGTCCACTTCCTCGTAAGTGAGCCTGCGACTCACCCGGATTTGCGTGAGACGGATCTCGCTTTGCAGGAGCTTTCCCTGCGGGGTGAAATGAAGAAAAAAAGAGACCGCCGGCCGAGACTCCCCCTGGCGGAGACTTAAACGACCCTCGGAGAGCACCGGGGGAAGCATGGGGATGACCCCCTCCGGGAGATAGAGGCTTTGGCCTCGCCGACGGGCCTCGGCAAAGGTGCGGGTCTGGGGAGGGATCACTGAGGCCACATCCGCAATGTGTACCCCCACTACCAGTGTCTCCCCTCTCCTCTCGAGAGAGAGGGCGTCGTCGAAGTCCCGGGTCTCCTCGGCGTCTATGGTAAAGGTTTCGAGGGCGGAGAGGTCCTCCCGGGGGGCCTCCTCCGGGGCCAGGCTCTCCGCTTCCTGCAGGACCTCCTGAGGAAATTCCACCGGGATGCGCAGGCGCAGGATCTCCAGGTTTTCGTCCTCTCGGAAGATGCCGGCCTTTACCAGAAGTCGAAAGGGGGTCTCCGGGCCGGTAGCCTTGAGACGGGAGAGGATCTCTTTGACCTCCTTAGCTCGGGGGGCCTCCTCTCCGAAGAGGCAGAAATCGCGCAGGGCCGAAAGATAGTATTCCCGGATTTCTTGCGGGATTTCTGGCGGAGGGGTCTCTCCGCGCATCAGGGCTTGGAGAAAACTCTCTCCCAGACTCAGGCGGCGCAGGCGTTCTTCTTCGCGTTTTCGGGCCAGGAGCAGGCGCTCCACCTCCTCACGGGAGTGCACACTGATGCGCCCGTCGCGTAAGCGGAAGTAGAGGCGATCCTCCAGTACGGCCCGCACCAGGGCCGCCACCTGATCTTCCTCCACCTGAGAGCCGAAGTAGAGTTCCGCCAGCTCGTAGGGATCGAAGTTTTCGGCTTCCCCCACCACCAGCTCCCAGATCTCTGCCAAGTCCAGCTCCTGAGCCAGCCTTCGTCTCCGGGCCTCGCTCTCGTTTAGAAGATCCAAAATTTCCTGCCGCGAAAGCCGCGGATAGACTTTTCGGGAAAGAAGGAGGGTCTGGCCGGAGGAAACGGTGTCCTCCTTACCGGAGGGGAGAAGGACCCGCAGGCGCTTACCTTTTTGCCCCAGGACAAAGGCCGCTTGCGGGCGGCCGTGTTGGATCACCTCGGCCATGCGGTCCCGGATCTCTGAAGACTCCATACTAGCGGACCGCCTCTAAGGCCTCCCGGAGATTAAGGGTGCCTTCGTAAAGGGCTCGCCCCACTACCACCCCTGTCAGTCCCATCTTTTCCAAGGGCTTGAGACGCAGGATGTCCTCCAGCGTGGCCACTCCCCCGGCCAGGATCACCGGAAGGCTTACCGTCTCCAGAAGTCTCTCCAGACGTCCGGTATAGACCCCCTGTCCGGTCCCATCCCTTTCGATCTCGGTGAAGATGATCCCCGCTACCCCGGCCTCTTCCAGCCTTTGGGCCAGCTCGAGATAGGAGAGATCTTCGGCCTCGGTCCACCCGGAGACCGCCACCCGCTCCCCCCGCACATCAAGGCTCACTAGGATCCGTCCGGGGAAGGCCCGGGCCGCTTCCTTTACCAACTCGGGGCGCCGGCAGGCCACGGTCCCCAGGATGACCTGAAAGATCCCGGCCGAGAGGTAACGCTCGATGGTCTCGAGATCCCGGATCCCTCCACCCACCTCCACCGGGACCGCGACCGCTCGGGCCATCTCCACCACCAGGTCGAAGTGCACCGGGCGCCCTTCCCGGGCCCCGGAAAGGTCCACCAGATGGATTTTTTCCGCTCCGGCCTCGGCGAAGGCCCGTATCTGGCCTACCGGATCCTGGCTGTAGACCGTCTCCCGGGCATAGTCCCCCTGATAGAGTCGCACACAGCGCCCATCCTTGAGATCAATGGCTGGGATGACCAGCATGGGCTGCCTCCTCAGGACCCTGTAGGGTAGGGAAAGTCTTGAAGCACCTTGTGCAGGCCTCTTTCGGCCAGTTCCCGGGCCGTAAGCCAGCGCACCCCTCCGTAGAGGCGGATCTTGAAGAGATTTTGGCTCAGGGGTTGTTGAGTCTCGTCAAACCAGCCTTTCCAGAGGATGCGCCCGCTGCGGGCCTCGAAAAGTACCAGGGCCAGGGCCACCGACGCCGGGCGCTCCACGGCGTAACCCCGCCCCCGCCGTTCTTGATACCTGAAGACCTTGGCGTAAAGAAGGGCCTCCACCCCCAGACGCCTTCCCAGAAACCGGGCCCACTCCACCAAACCCGGTTGACTGGTGCCAGCCAAGAATTCCTCCCGCAGGGCCTCATACTCCTCGCGGGAAACAAAGCGAAATCCCGGCTTTCCAGAGAGGGCCTGCTTGAGAAGGGCGTCGAGGGTTTCCGGGGCCTGGGGAGCGATTTCTCCCCGAAAGATCTCCTTTACCGGGCAAGGGAATAACCCCCCTTCTCTTGCACAGGAGGCCTCAAAGGGGAGCACCGCCACCGACCGCGGGGCCCGGACCAGGGGAGAGGAGGCCTCACGGGCACAGGCCACCAGAAAGAGGGCTATCAGCCACATCACCGACTTTTTCCGTGCGTACATTCCTTCCCTCCTTAGAGGAGCCCCTTCGTGGAACGGGGCTCTTTTCCCGCGGGGCTAAGGGCCTGGCGCAGGGCATAGGCCAGGGCCTTAAAGACGGCCTCCGCCATGTGATGGGCGTTTTCTCCGTAGAAGAGGCGTACATGGAGGGTAAAACGCCCGTGCATGGCTAGAGCCTTCAAGAACTCCGGGATAAGTTCCAGATCGAAGTCTCCCACTTTTTCCCGGGGAAAACGCCCTTCAAAACGGAAAAAGGGTCGCCGGGCCAGGTCCACCACCGCCTGGGCCAGGGCCTCCTCCATGGGCACCGTAGCCTCTCCGTAACGGAAGATCCCTTGACGCTCTTCCAGGGCCTCTTCCAAGGCCTCTCCCAGGACGATCCCCGTATCCTCTACGGTGTGGTGAGCGTCCACCTCCACATCTCCCTGCGCCTCAAGGTCCAGCCCCCATCCCGCGTGATAGGCCAGGATCTCTAGCATGTGTTTCAAAAACCCTACCGGACTTTTTACCCGCACCTCACCTCCGGCCAAATCCAGCCGGAGGCGGACTTCCGTTTCCCGGGTCTGGCGAAACCTTTCTACGGCCTTCACTTTTTTCCTCCCGATTTTTTTCACCCTAAAAGCAAGCTCCTCTTTTGGCAAGCCTCCAAGTCTTCAAGTTGACAGCTTTAGCCGAGGATATTATTCCTTAAAGGGAGCCGAGGTGGCGGAACTGGCAGACGCGCTGGATTCAGGATCCAGTGGGGTTTACCCCCGTGCGGGTTCGACTCCCGCCCTCGGCACCAAGGATTTCGCAGGAATATCAAGGGATTTAATAAAGCCATCTTGAAATCGTGGCCGAGGATATTCTCTTGAAAAGGTCTTTTGGGCTCTAGGGCCTGAGCGTAGCCCAAAAAAAGGGCGAACATTTTCTTATTGGTTGCTTTTAAATGCAAAATGAGGGTTCCCTTCTGAAAGGCCCCGGACGTGGAGAGATTTGGAGAGCATGGTATAAACCAAAGAGGGTGAAAGCCTTGAGAAAGCCCCAAATATTTTGGATGTCCGAATTCGAGGGCCGGGTAAGGGAAGCATGCATCCGGCAGAAGTAGCCCGCAGGGTTTTAAAAATTGAAAGAGAGGGATTAGCCGCGGTAGAGGCCAAGTTGGGAGAGGAGTTTGAGCAGGCGGTGCGACTGGTTTTGGAGGCCCGGGGAAGGGTGGTGGTTACCGGACTCGGGAAAAGCGGACTAATAGGGCGCAAGATCTCCGCCACGCTCTCCTCTACCGGTACGCCCTCTTTTTTCTTACATCCTGCTGAAGCCCTTCACGGAGACTTAGGAATGGTCACCGGAGAGGACGTGCTCCTGGCCATTTCCAATTCCGGCCGCACGGAGGAGGTGATCCTTATCACTCAAATCCTTAAACGCCGGGGGGTGCCGGTGATCGCCTTCACCGGGAGGGTGCCCTCCCCCCTGGCGGATTTGGCTGATGCGGTGATTGACATCGGGGTTCCGCGTGAGGCTTGTCCCTACGGCCTGGCTCCTACGGCTAGCACTACAGCCACTCTAGCCTTGGGAGACGCCCTAGCGGTGGCTTTAGCGGAAGCGCGGGGTTTTTCCCCTGAAGACTTTCGCCGTAACCACCCGGCAGGTACTTTGGGAGAAAGGCTTAAAGTCCGAGTAGCGGAGATAATGTTAACCGGAGAGTGCCTGCCTCTCACCCGGTTGGGAACCCTCATGACCGAAGCTCTGCTAGAGATGGACCGCAAGCGGTTAGGCTGTATCCTGGTCTTGGATGGCCAAGGGTACCTGCGGGGGATCATTACCGATGGAGACTTGCGGCGGGCCTTGGTACGCTACGGAGGCCTGGAGGGTCTCCGGGTAGAAGAAATTATGACCCCAGAGCCCAAGTGCATCGAGGCCCATCGCCTGGCCTCCGAGGCCTTGGACCTCATGGAACGGCACCTCATTACCGTGCTCCCGGTGGTGGACAACGGAAGGCACCTGGTCGGTATCCTTCATCTCCACGACATCTTGGGTAAAGGCCGCTTCAAGTTTACCGTCTAGGTCCAATATCCAAAAAATATTCTCCGGAATTTAAGGCCAAGGGTAGCCTTTGAGGCATCCCCTCACTCTGTGGGTGGCCCTTTGGGCCTAAAAGACAGAATAAAGGGCGCTGCTGAGGAGAGAGCCGGGGTAAAGCCCGATAAGGATCACCCCTAACGCCGAGAGGGTCAGAGCTACCCATAAGGAGGGCGAGGGAGCCAAAGAGATCTCCCTTTCCGGATCCTTCATGTACATGAGCATAACGATGCGCAGATAAGGATAGGCCGCGATCACGCTAGCCAATACCGCCAGCACCGCCAGCCCCGTGTATCCCGCATGGACCACCGAACGGAAGAGATAAAACTTTCCTATAAAACCAGCTGTGGGAGGAATGCCGGTGAGGGAAAAGAGAAAGATGAGCATGAAAAGGGCCGGAAGAGGATAAAGCTTAGATAGCCCTTGATACTCAAAAATATCCTCTCCCACCCCGGACTCCTTCTGCAAGAGCACCACCACCCCAAAGGCCCCGATGTTCATAAAGGCATAGATGAGGAGATAAAGCATGGCCGCCGAAAGACTCTCTTTGGTACCTGCTATAATCCCCAGAAGGATATATCCCGCGTGGGTTACCGAGGAATAGGCCAAAAGACGCTTGATATTTGTTTGGACCACGGTGAGGATGCTTCCCACAAACATGGTGAGCACAGCAAAGGGGATAAGGAGCTGGGACCAGGCGATGTGCGCCGGGGCAAAGGCCAAAAGGAAGATCCTTCCGATGGCCGCAAACCCCGCCGCCTTGGCCGCCACCGACATAAAGGCCGTGACCGGCGTAGGGGCCCCCTCATAGGCATCAGGGACCCACATGTGAAAAGGCACCATGGCCACCTTGAACCCCAAGGCCACCAAGAAAAAGACGATAGCCATGACCACCGGAAGAGAGGTCTTTCCAGTAAGGGCATGGGCGATTTGCGGCAAGGCGATGCTTCCCGTAAGCCCATAAATCAAGGCCAAACCCATGACCAGAAAGGCCGAGGCCAGCGATCCCAAAAGGAAGTACTTGAGGGCCCCTTCTAGAGAACGCGCATCCCGCCACCCCAGGGCGACAAGGACATAAATAGATAAGCTCATCAGCTCTAGTCCCAAATAAATGACCAAAAGATCCATGCCCGAGGCCATGAACATCATGCCGCAAACGGCAAAGAAAAGAAGCCCGTAATATTCTCCAAAATGGAAGCGCTCTCGATCGGCGTAAACCGGGGAAATGAGAACGCTCAAAAAGAGGGAAAGCAGAAAGACCGTCTTCAGGAAAAAGCCGTACGCATCCGCATTGTAGGCAACGAAATGCATCCCCACCACCCCTCGACACAGCCACCAGGCCAGGGCAGTCCCTACCAGGGCTATCCAGAAAAAGAGGTCCTTCACCGCTATTACCCGATCGGCCAGGACCATAAAAGAAGCCAGCAAGATCAAAAAGATCTCGGGGGAGACAGCCTTCAGGTTAAGCAGGGAAAACGGCATGGAGCCCCTCCTTAATAAGCTGAGTTAAACCAGGACCGGATCCCGCCGCATGCACATGTTGCAGGAGATGTCCCACCGAAACATGCATGAAAGAGAGGAAAGGCTTGGGATAGATCCCGATCCACAGGACGAGAAGGAGCATCGGGAGAAGAGCCACCGTCTCCCGGAGATTCATTTCCGGGAGCCTAGCAATCTGGGGGTTAATTTTCTGACAGAAGACCCGCTGATAAAGCCAGAGCATGTAGCAGGCCCCTAGGATAACCCCTGTAGCGGCAAAGGCCGTGGCCCACTTCTTGGCCTGGAAGGTCCCTAAGAGGATGAGAAATTCCCCCACAAAACCGTTGGTCCCCGGCAGACCGATAGAGGCCATGGTGAAGACCATGAAAAAGGCGGCATAAATGGGCATTACCGAGGCTAACCCACCGTAATAAGAGATTTCTCGGCTGTGAGTGCGATCGTAAACTATACCCACACACATAAAGAGAGCCCCTGTAACCACCCCGTGGTTGATCATCTGCAAAATAGCCCCTTCCACCCCATTCCCCGTGAGGGAAAAGATCCCCAGAGTGACAAATCCCATGTGGCTCACGGAACTGTAAGCGATCAGCCGTTTGAGATCGCTCTGGGCCAAACAGGCCAAGGCCCCGTAGATAATGGCAATGATGGAAAGGACCAGCATGGGCACCGCTAGCCCTAAAGTAGCCTTGGGGAAGAAGGAAAGAGAAAAGCGCAGGAATCCGTAGGCCCCCATCTTAATGAGAATACCGGCCAGGATGACCGAGCCCGCCGTAGGGGCTTCCGTATGGGCATCAGGCAGCCAGGTATGCACCGGCCACATAGGCACCTTTACGGCAAAAGCCGCAAAGAAGGCCAGGAAGAGAAGAATCTGCAATTTGTAAGGGAGCCCCATCTGCATAAGGGTAGGAATCTCCAGGCTCCCGGCCTTGAAGTAGATCACGATGATACCGACCAGCATCAGGACCGAGCCCAGAAGCGTGTACAGGAAGAACTTGATGGTAGCGTAAAGCCTCCGGGGGCCACCCCAGATCCCGATAATGAGATACATAGGGATGAGCATAGCTTCCCAGAAGACATAGAAGAGGAAGAGATCCAGGGCACAAAAGACCCCGATCATAGCCGCGGAGGTGAGAAGAAGAGAAATGTAGAACTCTTTGACCTTTTTCGTGATGGACTCCCAAGAGATCAAGATGCAGAGCACGGTAATCAAGGCGGAAAGCAGGATGAAAAGCACACTGATCCCGTCCACCCCCAAGAAGTACTGGGCGTGCAAGGCCTTGATCCAAGAGTGTTTCTCTACAAACTGAAACCCTACAAAGTGACGGTCGAAATTAAACCAGAGGGGTAGGCTTACCGCGAGATCTCCGAGGGCTACCACCAGGGCTAGCCCCTTGATGAGCCCCTCCGCCCGCCGGGGGATGAGGCCAAGGAGAAGTGCACCAGCCACCGGCAACCAAATGATGAGGGAAAGCCAGGGAAATTCGGCTATCTTAAGCTCTATCATCGTCCCGCTCCACCCTTAGAAGTAGTAATGCAAAAGTATCATAAGCGCGAAGGCCCCCAGAGCCATAATGAGGGCGTAATGCTGCACCACCCCCGACTGAAAGCGCCTAAGACCACCCCCCACA
The DNA here is from genome assembly GCA_003978075.1 of Thermodesulfatator sp. Lineage (GTDB taxonomy): Bacteria > Desulfobacterota > Thermodesulfobacteria > Thermodesulfobacteriales > Thermodesulfobacteriaceae > Thermosulfurimonas_A. The sequence continues at coordinate 11,487 of QOAM01000116.1, forward strand.
AAGCGCACCGTCTGCGGCAGCCCGTTCACCGTCCCCTCGATGGCAAAGGTATCCACGATCAGGGCCACCACGGTGTCCGCCACCCAGAGGGTGGGCTTGACTAAAAGGTAGAGATAAATCTCATCCCAGTACCATTTCCGGTAAAGATAGCGGTACACCACAGGGAGCCGGCGCGGAAAGAGATACTGCAGACTGGGACGTTTCACATAAGCCAACCAGGCCGCAAAAATTCCTAAGAGCCCTGCAGCCACAGAGATGGCCATCAATCCCAGCTCCAGCGACTTTGCCGCGTGAAAGGCATGGTGCCCCAGGACCGGGGCCATGAAGTGGGCAAAATGACTGCCCCCACCCAAAACCTCCGGAATGCCTATCCAGCCGGACACTATGGCCCCCAAGGCCAGAAGCATCAGGGGGATGGTCATTACCTTGGGCGACTCGTGGGGCTCCCCATGGATGACCTCTCGACCTCGAAACTCCCCGTGGAAGGCCATGAAGACCACCCGGAAGGAGTAAAAGGCCGTGATAGCCGCCACCAAGGTCCCCACGAACCAGACGAATTTGCCCCACGGATACTCCGAGAAGAAGGCCGAGGCCAGGATTTCATCCTTACTGAAAAAGCCCGCAAATCCAGGAATACCGGAGATGGAAAGAGAGGCGATGAGAAAGGTCCAGTAGGTGGCCGGCATGTACTTCTTCAACCCCCCCATGTTGCGCATATCGTTGGGATCCGGGGCGTGATGCATGGCATGAATGACACTTCCTGCCCCCAGAAAGAGCAGGGCCTTAAAGTAGGCATGGGTGAAAAGGTGAAACATTCCCGCGGCAAAGGCCCCCACCCCACAGGCCATGAACATGTAACCCAACTGGGAAAGGGTGGAATAGGCGATCACCCGCTTGATATCGAATTGCGTAGGAGCAATGGTCGCCGCCATGAAACAGGTTATCGTCCCCGCCGCAGCAACCGCCAACATGGCCACTTCCGAAAGCTCAAAGATGGCGTGGCAACGAGAAACCATAAAGACCCCGGCGGTCACCATGGTGGCCGCGTGAATGAGGGCCGAAACCGGAGTGGGACCCTCCATGGCGTCGGGAAGCCACACATGGAGCGGAAACTGGGCACTCTTTCCCAAGGCCCCGCAGAAAAGGAGTAAGGCAATGAGCGAGGGCACGGCCACCGGATGCCCCAGAAGATAAAGGCTCTTGCCCGCGATAACCTCATGCACCCGCGGAAAGACCTCCTGGTAATAAAGAGAGCCAAAGTAGACAAAGACCAGAAAGACTCCCAAGGCGAAACCGAAATCTCCGAAACGGTTGACGATAAAGGCCTTTTTAGCCGCATCCGCCGCGCTCTTTTTCTCATACCAGAAACCAATCAGGAGGTAGGAACAGAGCCCCACCGCCTCCCAGCCGAAATAAAGCTGGAGGAAGTTGTTGGCCGAAACCAGCATAAACATGGAGAAGGTAAAGAGCGAAATGTAAGAGAAAAACCGGTAATAACCCGGATCATCCGCCATATAGCCGATGGAGTACACATGAATGAGAAAGGAAAGACAACTCACCATGGCCAGCATCATCACCGAGAGGGGATCTATCTGGAAGCCCACACTCACCTTAACCGTGCTGGCCACCACCCAGGAGAAGAGATCAAAATTGGCCCACACCCCGTGGATTACATCCCAGAGGGCCTTAAGCGAGAGAAGAAAAGAGCCGAAAACCGCCAGGCAGGGTATCCAGTGGGCCCGATCTCGGATGTACCAGCGCCCAAAAATTAAGGTGATCACCGCGGCCAGAAGAGGGAGCCCCGGGATCCAGACCGTATAATGGAGGGCCTGAGCACTATACCGCACGGCCTCCCCACTCTGGACCAGGTGAGCCATCTGATGCAACATCTCTCCGTGCATAACCCTACCCCTTTAACATGCGGACTTCGTCCATATGGACTTCACGAAAGCGCTTGTAAAGCAGGACCACCAAAGAAAGACCGATAGCGGCCTCGGCCGCAGCTACCGCAATTACGAAAAAGACCAGGATATGTCCGGTGACATCCTGCATCTTGGTCCCCAAGGCCGCCAAGGCAACATTGGCCGCGTTGAGCATAATTTCAATGGAAAGGAGCATGATGATTACATTCCGTCGGCCCACGAACCCGAAAAGCCCTATGGCAAAAAGCGCCAGCGCTAGGTAGAGATACCAGTTTACGGGAATCATATAGCCCCCTCCCGAATCCTCCTCACCAAGACCACCGCTCCCAGCACCGCCACCAGAAGCAAGACCCCGGCCACCTCAAAGGCCAAGAAGTGCTCCCGAAAGAGGTGCTCTCCCAGGATCCTCGCGTGACCATATCTCAAGAGGGCCTCCGGAGTGAGCACACCGGCAGCCCGCGCCGTGCGATACCCTGAAAGCCCCGCCACACTCAACACCAAAAGACCGAAAGCGGCTATAAAGGCCCAAGGATAAGAGCTCACGAAATTGGGAAGACGCACCTCTTCCCGCAGATTGATCATGTAAACCACAAAGAGGAAGAGGACTAACACCGCCCCGGCGTACACAATGATCTGCACCACCGCCAGGAACTCCGCCTGGAGGGTCAAGAAAAGCACCGCCTGATGCAGAAACATGACCAGCACCCAGAGTACAGCCTTCACCGCATTGCGCGAAAAGACAGCCAGCAGGGCCGAGCCCAGCATGGCGATACAGAGATATCCAAAAAGGACCTTTTCCATGGCCTATACCCCCTCGGCCTTCCTCTTAAACACCGGCAAGCGCGTCTCAGGGATCCCCCTGGGCTTCCAGTATGGATTGAGATAAGGACGCCTCTGGCTCATGATAAATTCGTCCCAATTCTGGAGGAGCTTTTCCTTGTCAAAGTAGACCTCCTCCCGGCTTTCCCCGGCGTATTCATAAAACTCGGTAAGCACCAGGGCGTTCACCGGGCAAACTTCCTCACAGTAGCCACAGAAGACACACCGCAAGACCTCGATCTCGTAGCGCTTGACCACCATGCGGCGCGTCTCCGGATCCCTCTCGGTCTCGATATAGATGCAGCGGGAGGGACAGACCTTGGCACATCGCAAACACCCGATACAGCGTTCCCGACCGGTGTGCGGATCCCGCACCAGGGCGTGCCGACCGCGAAAGCCCGGGGCCAGAGGCTTCTTTTCTTCCGGATACTGCACCGTAACCGGGCGACTGAACATCTTGCGCAGGGTAAGTGCCAACCCCTTCACAATCTCGGTTAGAAATACGGTTCTCGTAAGCGACATGTCTCCTCTCCTACACCCAGAGCTTAAGGAGCCCCGTCACTAGGATGTTGGCCAGGGAAAGCGGGATAAGGATCTTCCAACCCAACCCCATCAGCTGGTCGTAACGATAGCGGGGAAGCGTAGCCCGCACCCAGATGTAAAAGAAAAGCAGGGCGTAAAGTTTCACCAAGAACCAGAAGAAGGGTATTCCGGGGACCTCAAAAGGTCCGGCCCAGCCCCCCAGAAAACAGGTTACCGCTACCGCACTCATGACTACCATCCCGAAATACTCCGCCAAATAGAAGAGACCGAAGCGGATGCCGCTGTATTCCACAAAGTAGCCCGCCACCAGCTCGGTCTCCGCTTCCGGGAGGTCGAAGGGTACACGGTTGGTCTCCGCGATGGCTGAAACCATGAAGACAAAAAAGCCCACGATCTGGGGAATAGCGTAAATCTTAAAGGGAGTGGCGGTCTGGGCCCGCACGATCTCCGCCAAATTCATGGAGCCCGCCATGAGCATGACCCCCACCAGGGAAAGGGCCATGGCTACCTCATAACTAATGACCTGGGCCGAGGCCCTTAACCCCCCCAGAAAGGCGTAACGCGAATTGGAAGCCCAACCGGAAAGGATCACCCCGTAGGAGGAAAGAGAACTCAGGGCCAAAATGACCAAAAGCCCCACATTCACATTGGCCAGGACGAACTTGTCCCATACCGGAATGACCGAAAGACTGGTGGCCCCAGCCACCAAGGAAATAAGAGGAGCCAGGTAGAAAAGACTCCTGTCTGCCCCTAAGGGGACAATATCCTCTTTGGTGAGGAGCTTGAGCACATCCGCTATGGGCTGAAGAAGCCCCCGGGGCCCTACCCGGTTCGGCCCTATCCGCTGCTGCATGTGCCCGATGACCTTCCGCTCGGCATAAGTGGTGTAGGCTACATGTAAAAGGGCAACCACCAAAAGGACCAAGGCCTCCACCACCAGAATCAAGATCGGTAGGGCGGACTTCAGGATAGCCTCCATCCCCTCCTCCTAACGATCACACTCTCCCAAGACCACATCCAAGGTCCCGATCACCGCGATGATATCCGCCACCATGTGCCCCTTGATCATCTCCGGAATGGCAGAAATATGCACAAAAGAAGGCGCACGCACCCGCACTCTCCAGGGCTTCCCCGAACCATCGCTCACTATGTAGTAACCCAGCTCCCCCTTGGGGGCCTCAATGGAAACGTAGACCTCCCCAGGCGGAACCACCGGAACCTCCGCCCCCTTAATCAAGAAACCCCTTTTAGGATGAGGGGCGGCCTCCGGTACCTTCTTCTTCTCCGGCATGAGGAGATCCGGGGCCCCTTCGGCTATCACCGGCTCCCCCTCCGTCTCGGGAAGCTTGTCCAGACACTGCCGAATGATCCGGTTGGCCTGCCGCAACTCCTCCATACGCACTCGGTACCGATCATAGGTATCTCCGTTTTTCCCTACCGGAACCTCGAATTCCACCTCATCGTAAGCATCATAAGGCTTAAACTTCCGCACATCGTAGGGAATACCCGACCCCCGTAACGAGGGACCCGTAAGCCCCATGTTTAAGGCCTTCTCCGGAGGCACCACCGCAATCCCCTTGGTTCGCTTGAGCCAGATCCGGTTAATATCAATCAAGGTTTCGTAATCCGTGATACGCCCCGGAAACTCTTCCGTGAAACGGTAAAGCTCGTCTACAATCTCCTGCGTAAAATCGAGTCTCACTCCCCCCACCCGGGCGTAGCTCACCGTGAGCCGGGCCCCGCAGATCTTTTCGTAGATGTCCAGTAACCACTCACGATCCCGGAAACAGTAAAGGAAGACGGTCATGGCCCCGATGTCCAAGGCATGGGTGGCCAGCCACAAGAGGTGGCTGGAAATACGGGCCATCTCACAGACAATGGTCCTCAGAAGCCGAGCCCGTCGGGGCACCTCAAGGCCCATCAACTTCTCCACCGCCAGGCAGTAGCCCACATTGTTGGCCGCCGAGGAGATGTAATCCAGCCGGTCCGTAAGGACCATGGCCTGGGTGTAGGTGAGATTCTCGGAAAGCTTCTCCAAGCCCCGATGGAGATACCCTATGCGAGGATCACAACGCACCACACTTTCCCCGTCCAGCTCCAGATAAAGCCGCAGGACCCCGTGGGTGGAGGGGTGCTGAGGCCCCATGTTCACCACAAAAGGCTCTTCCCATTCCGGATGCCCGAACTGGCGCTGAACAATCTCCACCTTAGGCGCCATGCTCCCCTCCCCTTACGCGACGCCCTCCCCATTCAAAACGGGAAAGCTCCCGGGCCTTCTCCCGCAACTTCTCATACCCGGGCCACTCTTCCTCCGGCTCAAGCGGATAATCCTTGCGTAAAGGATGCCCTTTCCAGTCCTCCGGCATGAGAAGGCGCCGCAGATCAGGATGCCCCTCAAAACGGATTCCCAAGAGATCGTAACACTCCCTCTCAAACCAGTTGGCCACGCGGAAGATAGGGGTCACCGTGGGCACCCAAGGATCCTCCTCCGGCACCGGAACCCGGAGACGCAGAAGCTCTCTCCGCGAGAGGGAATAAAGGTTATAGACCACCTCGAAGCGTTCCGAGACCGGGCGCTTGGGTTTGTAGCCCTGGTAATCCACCCCACAGAGATCGGCCAGATGCTTGAAATCCATCTCCTCGTGGAGAAAATGCACCACCTCCGGCAGGGCCTCCCGGGCGATAAAGACCACCTGCTGCCCGCAAGAGACCTCTTCCGCCAGCACCGCCCCTCCAAAACGCTCTTTAAGCTTTCCCACCACCTCGCTCATCTCTTATCTCCAGCTCCCCCAGCGTCCAACCTCGCGGCGGATCTTTTCCTGAAGCCTGCGCAGCCCATACATGAGGGCCTCCGGCCGCGGAGGACAGCCCGGGATATAGATGTCCACCGGCAAGAATTCGTCACACCCCTGGACCACGGAATAGGTACGGAAGACCCCTCCGGTGCAGGCACAGCTCCCCATGGCGATGACATAGCGGGGCTCCGGCATCTGATCGTAAACCCGGCGCACTATCGGAGCCATCTTCTTGGTTACCGTGCCCGCCACAATGAGCACATCCGCCTGCCGCGGAGAGGCCCGAAAGATGATCCCGAAACGGTCTAAATCGTGATGGCTGGCCCCGGTGGCCATCATTTCGATGGCGCAACAGGCCAGCCCGAAGGTTATCGGCCAGAGAGACCCCGTGCGCGCCCAGTTAATGAGATAATCCACCGGAGAAATAAAGACCGGTGTATCCGGGATCTGCCTTACCCCCGGTGCTACCTCTACCGTATCTTTCTCTATTCCCATTGGAAGGCCCCCCTGATCCAGGCGTAAAAATAAGCCACCAAAAGAAGGGCGATAAAGATCACCATCTCTACATAGGCCAGGCCCCCCAGCCGATTAAAAGAGACCGCCCAGGGATAGAGAAAAACCGCTTCCACGTCGAAGACTACGAAAAGAATCGCAATGGCATAGAATTTGACCGTAAACGGATGCCGAGGCTCTCCCGAAGGGGGTAGACCGCACTCATAACGGGTGAGCTTTTCCGGATAGGGCCTCTGCAGCCCCAGGATGCCGTTCACAATGAGCATGGAAACCCCGATAACAAACACCAAAATAGCCAAGATCAGGATCGGAAGATACCTTAAGGCCAGACCCAGCTCTCCCACCTTAACCTCCCTTAGCCGCAGCGGCCTTAGGTGCAGCCTTAGGCGCGGCCTTGGCCGCCGCCGCGGCCTTCTTCTTGGCCGGAGGCTTGACTTCCTTCACCGCCAAGGCCTCGTTAGGACAAGCCTCCACACAGGCCGGCTTCTTCCCTTCCGCCACCCTCTCGTGACAGAGGTCGCATTTACCCACCCGGCCAGTCTGAGGATTGAAGCGAGGCACCCCCCAGGGACAGGCATATACACAGTTCAAACAGCCTACACAGAGATCCCTTACCAGGACGACTATCTCATTTTCTCTACGCATGGCCCCAGTAGGGCAGGCCTCGGCACACTGGGGCCTTTTGCACTGCATGCAGGAGAAATAGACGAATTTGTCCCCACACTTCAGGATCTGACAGTTGGCCAACCCTTCGTGGATCTCCGCACAGGCCTTTACACAGGTGAGGCAACCATCACACTTTTCAGCATTGTGGACTACAGTGTACGGCATGTCCTATTTAAGCCATAAAATCTCTCCTCAAGTCAAGTCGGAAGCTTTCTAGTTCAGGAAGGTGACGGGAAAAAATTCCCCTTTTTGTGGGTATTTTTTCCCCGAACTCAAAATTCCTCAGTGCGAGCTACAATTTCGATTTCCGTAAAGGGGGCCCCTTGCAAAAGACGGCAAACTTTCCGAAAAGAAAGCTCTAAAATAGCCACAAATGCCAAAAGTTTTTCTATTTTTGTGTCATAATTTTCCATAAAATCTTTCAAAAGGAACTTCTCCTGCTTTTCTAGCTTTTGAAGCATCTCCTCTAAGATCTTCTGGAAGAGGGGCTCCAGGCGGGGAATTTTTACCTCTGGAGGGGAGGCCCTTTGGAGGACCTCGAGGAGGGCGCTCAGCAGTTCTTCCAGGTGGTGGGAGAGTTCCCCTCTTTGGGGGGCTGGTGAGGGGGCTACAAAGATGTCCCTTCCCAAACGGGGGAGGGTTTCCAGAAAACCTTCTCCGTCCGGCGAGATGCGGGAGGGGGTTTCCGGAGGGTTTCCTTCTTCCGGGAAGGGTCCTCGCGAGGGAGCGGGCAGGAGCAAGCGGCTCTTGAGATAGACCAGATAGGCGATCACTCCAAGATACTCCCCGGCCCGATCCAGCCCCTTTTCCAGCAGAGATTCCAGGTGGTAGAGATATTTTCGGACCAGGTGAGCCACATCCAGCTCCAATACCTGAGAGGGTTGACGTTTCGCTTTTTCCCTCAGAGCAAAAAGATCCGTCGCCAGCGGGAAACCTTCGTCCATATCCTAAATCTACACCGAGATCCCCGAGTTCTTCAGGGGGATCACGCAACGCGGACAAAGCCGTAAGTCGCCCCTTGACAGCCGCTTAGTTAGGGGGCTTGACAAGGGCCTTTTGATGATATATTCTAGATCAACAAAATCTACAAAAAGGAGGCAGGACCATGGCGGAGTATCGAGGTATTTATCGGTGCAATGTATGTGGAAACATGGTGATGGTGCTCAATGCGGGAAAGGGGGAGCTGGTCTGTTGCGGCCAGCCCATGGAAAAGCTGGAGGCCGGGACCACGGATGCCGCCCAAGAGAAGCATGTGCCGGTGATCGAAAAGGTGGAGGGAGGCTACCAGGTCAAGGTGGGAAGTGTTCCGCATCCCATGGAGGAAAAGCACTACATCCAGTGGATCGAACTCCAGACCGACGGGTGCTCTTACATCCAGTTCTTGAGGCCCGGCGATCCTCCGGAGGCCTTTTTCTCCGTGGAAGCGGAGAAGGTAACCGCCCGAGAATACTGCAACCTTCACGGCCTCTGGGAGGCCTCCCGATAAGACCCCACTACACCGTATGGAGGATCAGCCATGAAAAAGTATCAGTGTGGAGTCTGCGGTTACATTTACGATCCGGAAAAAGGCGATGCCGATCGGGGTTATCCCCCGGGGACGGCCTTTGAGGATCTCCCCGAGGACTGGACCTGTCCGGTCTGCGGGGCAGCCAAGGATGAATTTCGCCCCTATGAGGGCTAAATAAGGAGGAAAAAGATGCCTGCGGTAAAGATCAAGGAAGGATTTTACTGGGTGGGAGCCGTGGACTGGAACGTGCGCGACTTTCACGGATACAATACCCATCGGGGGAGTACCTACAACGCCTATCTTCTGATAGACGAAAAGATCGTCCTTTTCGACACGGTAAAACTCCACTTCTTCGAGCAGTTTATGGGGCACATTCGGGAGGTCCTGGGAGACCCGCGCAAGATCGACTACTTGGTGATCAACCACATCGAGCCTGACCACGGTGGTTCTATCGCCCGCACCGTGGAGGCCATCCAGCCGGAAAAGATCTTCTGCACCCGAAACGGGCGCCTGGGAATGATCGGGTATTTCCATCGAGAGGACTGGCCCTTTGCAGAGGTAAAGACCGGCGACAGCCTCAAAGTGGGCCGGAGGACCATCCAGTTTATCGAGACCCCTATGGTCCACTGGCCAGACAGCATGGTCTCCTACATTCCCGAAGAAAAGATCCTCATCTCTCAAGACGCCTTCGGGGAGCACTACGCCACCAGCAGTCGCTTTGACGACGAGGTGGACTTCTGTGAGCTCTTCCAGGAGGTAGCCACCTACTACGCCAATATCGTTCTGCCCTTTTCCCCTCAGGTGCAAAAGGTCCTCAAGACGGTGCAGGATCTCAAGCTGGAGATCGAGATGATCTGTCCGGACCACGGGGTTATCTGGCGCAAGCACATCAAAGAGGTGCTCGAAGCCTACGATCGCTGGAGCCGCTACGAGGCCGAGCCCCGGGTTCTGGTCATTTACGACACCATGTGGCACAGCACGGAGAAGATGGCCAAGGCCCTCTACGAGGGGGTGCTAAGCGAGGGAGTGGAGGCCAAATTCTTCAGCCTCTCCTCCGCAGACACCACCCAGCTCATGACCGAGGTGATGCTGGCCAAAGGGCTGGCCTTGGGTTCCCCCACCCTGAACAACGGGCTTCTTCCTACGGTGGCCGGTTTCACCACTTACATGAAGGGCATGCGCCCCCGGAAGAAGCTGGGGCTGGCCTTCGGCTCTTACGGATGGAGTGGCGAGGCGGTAAAACACCTAAACAAGGTCCTGGAGGAGACCAAGACGGAGATCGTGCATGAGGGCCTGCGGGTGAAGTACGCCCCCACCGAGGAGGATCTGGGCCGCTGTCGGGAGCTAGGGCGCCTCTTGGCGCAGAAAGTAAAAGAGGCCTGCGGTGTTTAGGGCCAGGACTTTAAAACGGGAGGTCTGGGGCCTTCTAGAAGGGGCCTCAGACCTCCCCGCCCTTTATCAGGCTCTCGCGGCCTTTCCTCCCCGGAAGGTGGTGAGTCCCCTCATCGGGGCCTTTTGCCACCGGGAAGAGCGCGTCCGCTGGTGGGCCATTTTGGGCCTGGGGTATGTGACCGCCCGGCTGGCCGAGGAAGACCTGGAAGCCGCGCGCATTGTCATCCGCCGCCTTCTCTGGATGCTTAACGAGGAATCCGGGGGCATGGCCTGGGGGGCCCCGGAGGCCCTGGCGGAATGTCTCTATCAGCACCGGAGGCTGGCCGAGGAGTACACCTACATCCTGGTCTCCTATCTCCGGCCTGACGGGAACCTGCTGGAATATCCCCCGGCCCAGAGAGGGGTGGCCTGGGGGATCGGTCGTCTGGCGGAGAGGGAAAGGGAGCGGCTCCTTGTGGCCCAGGCCCCTCGTTATCTGATTCCTCTCTTGGAATCCCCTGACGGGGTAGCCGCAGGTTTAGCGGCCTGGGCCCTTTCCCGTCTCAAGCCGGCAGAGGGAAAGAGGGCCCTGGAGGAGAAACTGGCCCGCAGGCAGGAGGACCCCACCCGGGTCTTTTTCTTTGAAGGCCCCGGATTCCGGGAGACCACCTGCGGAGAGCTCTTTCGCCAGGCCTTAGAGGACCTCCACTAGCTCCAGTTGGATGCGCCGGGCCCTTAGGTCGACCTCTTTTATCCGTACCCGAACTCGCTGGCCGATCTGAAAGACGCGCCCGGTGCGCCGGCCCACCAGGCGGTGATTCTTTTCGTCTAAAAAGTAATAGTCGTCGTGGAGGTCCGTGAGGCGCACCACCCCGGAGACGAAATACTCCTCGAGTTCCACAAAGAAGCCAAAGGCCGCCACCCCGGAGATGATACCGGTAAAGGTTTCTCCCACATGATCGCGCATGAAACGCACCTGCACCCTCTCCAGCATCTCGCGTTCGGCCTCCAAGGCCGTGCGTTCGCGTTGGGAAAGGTGCTTGCCCATCTCCACCAGTTCCTGGTAGGAATAAGGGGGCGGTTTACGCCTTAGGGCCGCTTTCAGGGTGCGGTGGAGCACCAGGTCGGGATACCGTCGGATGGGAGAGGTGAAATGAGCATAGCAGGGGGAAGCCAACCCGAAGTGACCGATATTTTCCGGGCTGTAATGGGCCTGTTTCATGGAGCGCAGAAGCAGGGTGTTTACCAGGTAAGCGTAAGGGCGCCCCTGCACCTTGCGGACGACCTCCTGGACCCAAAGGGGGGTGGGCTCTACCGGGGCCTCCAGATCCAGACCCAGGGTGCGAGCGAATTCCACGAACTCCCGGATCTTCAATGGATCCGGCGCCTCGTGCACCCGGTAAAGGAAAGGGTAGCCCCGATCCTCAAGAAAGCGGGCTACGGCCTCGTTGGCCGCGATCATGAATTCCTCGATGAGAAAATGGGCCAGGTGCCGCTCGCGCCTTAAGATATCTCGGATCTCCCCCCGGAGATCCAGCACCACCTCCGGCTCCGGAAGGTCGAAGTCGATACTTCCCCGAGCGAGGCGCCGCTGGCGCAGGATCTGAGCCAGCTCGGCGGCGTTCTCCAGCATGCGGAGAAGCCTTCGGTACTTGCGGCGCAGGGCCCGATCCTGGTCCACCAGAATACCCTTGACCTCGGTATAGGTAAGGCGGGCGTGGCTCCATATCACCGCCGGATAAAAACGACTCCGGCGAAGACAGCCCTCCCGGTTAAAGTCCATTTCTACGGTTAGGGCCAGGCGTTCCACCCGGGGCTGGAGGCTGCACAGGCCGTTTGAGAGTTTTTCCGGAAACATAGGGACCACCAGGTTGGGAAAGTAGACGCTGGTTCCCCGCTCGTAGGCCTCGCGGTCCAGGGCTGAGCCCGGTTTTACATAGTGGGAGACATCGGCAATGGCCACATAGAGTTTGTACCCCGTACGGGTGCGACGCACGCAAACGGCGTCGTCAAAGTCTCGGGCGTTTTCGCCATCGATGGTCACCAAAGGCACCCGCGTGAGATCCTTTCGGCCGATCTTGTCCTCCGGAAGGACCTCCTCCGGGAGCCGCTCCAGTTCCTTGCGCACCTCCCGACTCCAGCGATGAGGGAGCTCGTAGTGGTAGATCACGGCCCGGGCCTGGGTCCGGAGATCCTCCGGATCTCCCAGGACTTCCACGATGCGCCCCTCAGGGATGCGCCGGCCGGGGGAGAAGTCCGTGATCTCCGCCACCACCATCTCTCCCTCCTCCGCTCCCCGCTCTTCCCCCGGCGGAATAAGGATCTCCACCGGGAGTTTCTCGTCCTCCGGGATGACCGTGGCCACCCGGCGACCGCGGAAGAAAAAACCCACGATCTTCTCGCGCCGTCGTTCTAGGACGCGGATGATCGATCCTTCGGGGCCCTTTTTGGTCCGACGCTCGATGCGGGCCACCACCAGGTCCCCGTCTAGCGCCCCCTGAAGGCGCCCGGGCGGGATGAAAATCGTAGGAGAGCCCTCATCTTCCGGATTGACAAAGGCGTAGCCTTCGGGACGCACCGCTAGTCTCCCCACCACCAGGGGCATCTCCTCCGGAAGGCCGTAGCGCCGCCCCTTGATGTGGACCAGCTCCCCCCGTTCCACCAGATTTTTGACTACTTGGCGAAAGTTCCGCCTTTCGGAGGGGGAAATGTGCAAAAGGTGATAGAGTTCCCGCAGGAGGAGGGGACGCCCCTCCTCCTGCATGACCGCTTTGATGGCCTGGGGAAGGGGAAGATCGAGATAAGCCGGCCGCTTTCCCCGCTGTCCTCTTTTTCGGCGCGCCATGGACCGATTTTACCCTCGGTTTTGCCCCTCCGGTAGCTCGCCACCTGCTTTTCGTCCCGGGTTTCACCGCGGGATCTACCCTTTGACGACTCGTTTGACAAAATTTGTTCCTCAACCGACAAAATTTGTCGCAGATCAGAAAATTTTTTCAGACCTCTTGGCGCCTTTTCCGGCGCAGGAGGAGTCAAAGGGCCTCCGGAAGATGTTGGCACGACCTTTGCTTGAGGTAAAAACAACAAAAAATTTTTTTAAGGAGGTAGGAGCCATGAAAGAAGTAAGAAAGAAGAGGAGGGAGAGGGAGAAGGGTTTTACCTTGGTGGAGCTGATGATCGTCATCGCCATCATCGCCATTTTGGCAGCGGTGGCTATTGGGCAATATGGCAAGTATATCAAAAAAGCCCACGGGAAGGAGTTGATGGAATATGCACGGACCTGTGCAGGCGAAATACTGATAAGTTGTGAATCAGGTTCTGATTGGGATAGCGCCAAAAGTTCTTCGGCTTGTGAAGATAAAAATAATTTAAAGGGTAAATATTTTAATAGTGTTGATATTACTATAAATGGTAATAGCTGTGATAATTTTACGGTAAAAGCGGATGGAAAGAATGCGGACGAAGATG
>QOAM01000093.1 GCA_003978075.1 Thermodesulfatator sp.
GCACTGGCCGCATAACCTTTGTCTTCATCCCTCAAGACCTCTCGATCCGTCCCGGTTACTCCCTGAATTACTCCGGCCACCGAAAGTCCGAGTTTCATCTTTTGGTACCAGGTCTTTTCCGAGGGCAGGGAAGGTTGAGCCTTTTCGGCCCGCCTCTCGTAGGCCTCCAGGCGCCGCTCCAGCTCATTCACCCGCTGCGCCAGCCGCCGATTCTCCTCCATCACCTGTCGAAGCATCTGCTTCAACTCTTTTATTTCTGGATCCGTCGCCCAAACCGGATCCACTCTCCAAACCATCCCCAAGACCAATAACAACATTATTACCACTTTCTTCATCCCTGCCTCCTTGTGTTATTTTTTGAAAATTCATAATACCAAAAAGGAGATTTGACAAGCTTTTTGTCCGAAATCTTTTATAACCTCTCAAAGAAGTCAAAGGCCTCTAGAACCAAATCACTGAGGAAACCCTCAACTCAGCCCCGGATTGGAATGAAGGTGAACGGCGATAAAATATAAGGGTGCGGATCTTGCATTGGATTTTGCTCCAAGGATGAAAGAGGTCCCTTTGAACCTCCGGGATCTGACGCTAGAGGAGCTCGAGGCCTTTTTGGAGGGTCTGGGAGAGGCCCCCTTTCGGGGGCGCCAGGTCTTTCGCTGGTTGGTAAGGCCGGAGGTAGAGGACTTTTCTCAGATGACCGATCTCCCCAAGAGTCTGCGGAAAAGGCTCTCTCAAGAGAGCACCATTGAACTTCCCCGACTCCTGGAGCACAGATTTTCCACCGACGGCACGGCAAAACTAGCGGTTGGGCTGAGGGATGGAGAGGTAGTGGAGTGCGTCCTCATCCCGGAGAGAGATCATTACACTCTATGTCTTTCCACGCAGGTGGGCTGTGCTATGGGGTGCCGTTTCTGTCTCACGGGGCGTATGGGTTTTCGGCGCAACCTGTTCCCCGGGGAAATCGTCTCTCAAGTGCTTTTAGCTCGGCGTTTTATGCAGGAATTTGGTCTAGAGGACAAACCCTTGCGCAATCTGGTCTTCATGGGTATGGGGGAGCCCCTAGCCAATTATCGCCACCTGGTAAAGGCCCTGAAGATCCTTACCCATCCCCAAGGGTTTCACTTTGCTCGCAAGCGCACCACGGTCTCCACGGTGGGGTTGGTGCCCCAGATCCGGGCCTTAGCCGAGGAGTATCCCGTGGCCTTGGCCATCTCCCTTCATGCTCCAGAAAACGAACTTAGGGCCCGGCTCATTCCCACTACACGGCGTTATCCCTTAGAAGAGATACTCTCCGCCTGCCGGGCTTACCCTCTAAAACGCGGAGCGCGACTTACCATAGAATATGTGCTTTTAGAAGGGATCAATGATCACCCCTGGCAAGCCCGCCGCCTAGCAGAGATCCTGCGGGACCTTCCGGTCAAAATAAATCTCATCCCCTTCAATCCCCATCCAGACCTGCCCTTTCGTCGCCCTCCGGAGGCCCGCATCCAGCGTTTTCAGCAGATCCTCCTTTCCGAAGGCTTTGTGGCTACGGTGCGCAAGAGCAAGGGGCTAGACATCGGGGCCGCCTGCGGACAATTGCGGGCAGAATTAACCCTCTCTCAAAATTCAGCCTGATTTTCCGCAAGATTGGCGAAGGAGGAATAAGGGGCCAAAAAGGCCAGTTTGACCACCCCGGTGGGACCGTTTCTCTGTTTCCCAATGATGACTTCGGCTATCCCTTTGTGCGGAGTGTCCCGGTTATAGACTTCGTCCCGATAGAGAAAGACGATAAGATCTGCATCCTGCTCGATGGCCCCGGACTCTCGGAGATCGGAGAGCTGGGGGCGCTTGTCCGGCCGTTCCTCCACCTTGCGGTTGAGCTGCGAGAGGGCCACCACCGGTACATTGAATTCTTTGGCCATGGCCTTAAGGGAGGAGGAAATCTCCGAAATCTCCTGTTCTCGTCGCTCCCGCCGTTCCCGGCTCTGCAGAAGCTGGAGGTAGTCAATGATGATGAGCCCCAGACCATGTTCACTCATAAGCCGGCGGGCCTTGGCCCTCAAGTCCAGGATGGAAAGGGCCGGGGTGTCGTCCACGTAGATGGGGGCCCGAGAAAGCTTGTTGGCGGCAAAAGTAAGCCTCTGCCACTCGGATTCGGTAATGCGTCCAGTGCGCAGATGCTGGAGATTGACCCGGGCCTCAGCACAAAGCATTCGGGCAGCTAGTTGCTCCCGGCTCATCTCCAGAGAGAAAATGCCCACCGGAACCCCAGCCTCCACCGCCGCATAGCAGGCAATGTTAACGGCAAAGGAGGTCTTCCCCATACTGGGACGTCCAGCGACGATGATGAAATCCCCAGCCTGGAGACCGGCAGTGAGGTGGTCGAACTCCGTGAAACCGGTGGGCACTCCAGTAATAAGTTCCGGCCGCTGGTGCAGGCGCTCGATCTCTCGGATGGTTTCTTTGATGAGCTCTTTAAGGCTGTGGAAGCCCTCCCTCTCGGAATAGGTGCGTAGCTCAAAGATGGCCTTTTCCGCAGCTTCTAAGATGTCCTCCACCGGCTCAGCGGCTTCATAAGCCCGGGCCGCGATCTCGGTCGTTGCACGAATGAGGCGCCGGAGAAGGGCCTTCTCCTTTACAATCTCCGCGTAATGGACCGCATGGGCCGAGGTGGGAAGGAGCCCAGCCAGCTCCGCCAGATAAGCCGCCCCGCCTACCTCTTCCAATCGGCCGCGCTGCAAGAGCTCGTCGTGAACGGTGATGAGATCAATGGGCTCGTGCCGCTCGAAAAGGGAGATCATGACCCGATAGATCTCCGCATGGGCCTCACGGTAAAAGTCCTCCGGGGAGAGGATCTCCACTACCTTGAGGATAACCGAAGGCTCAAGGAAAATGCTCCCCAGAACCCCCCTTTCCGCCTCCAAATTATGGGGCGGGATCCCACTAAGGAGTTCCGGGGCCTGAGCCTCTCGTCTACGGGCCAAGTCTACTCTTCCAGCGGTACCACCTGGATTTTTAAAGTCGCCACCACCTCAGGAGAAATCCGTATAGGGACTTCATACTCTCCTAAGGTTTTGATAGGGGCCTCAAGGAGGACCTGCTTGCGGGAAATCTGAATCCCCTGTTTTTCAAGCTCGGCCACGATGTCCTGCGCCGAGACCGAACCGTAGAGGCGATCTTCCTCGATAACCCGCTGGGGGATGGTGAGGGTAAGAGCCTCGAGCCTTTCCGCCACGCTCATGTGTTTTTTGCGCTCCCGCTCCGCCTTGGCTAAGATGATCCGGCGCTCCCGTTCCATGGCCGCCAGGTTCTTGCGATTGGCTGGAATAGCCAGCCCCTTGGGCAAAAGATAATTGCGGGCATAGCCGTCCTTGACCCGCACCACATCCCCGGGTTTGCCCAGCTTGGGCACATGCGCGCGCAAGATCACTTCCATAACTTAGCCTCCCATGCGCAAAATCTCTTCCGGATCGAGTTCCGCCACGAAGGGCAGGAGGGCCATGATGCGCGCCCGTTTAATGGCCGTAGTAAGTTGCCGCTGATGATAAGCGCAAGTGCCGGTCTGTCGCCGGTGGATGATCTTGCCCCGTTCGGTGAGAAAGGCCTTGAGAACCTCAGGCTCCTTGTAGTCGATCTTCAGGTGGGGATCCGCACAGAAGCGACAGACCTTCTTGCGGGGGACAAAACGCCGTCTCACCGTTACACCGTTGGACATGGCCTCCCTCCTTGAGCAGCTTTAAGTTGCCTCAGTTATAGCTTCTAACTCGGGTTGGTACCGATCCTCCAGTTTAACGATGATGAAGCGGATGACCCTTTCATCCACCCGAAAGAAGCGCTCCAACTCCGCCGGGGTCTGAGCCTCTCCATAAAATTCTAGCAGAATATAGTAGCCCTGTCTCTTCTTCTCGATGGGATAGGCCAGCTTGCGCATCCCCCATTCGTCCACTTTGAGGATCCCTCCCTCGCGTTCCTCGATGATCTGCTTGACTTTTTCCAAGATCTGTTCACGCTCTTCTACCCGGTCAGGATGAACGATGAAGAGGGTTTCATACTTGCGGATGCGTTTAGGCCGTTCATAGGTCAGCATCTCTTACCTCCCCTTGGTCTTCGGCCCCCGGTTACGGCCGGGAGCGAGGAGACTACTTAAAAAAATTTGGTGGGCGGTGCTGGATTCGAACCAGCGACTTCCACCGTGTGAGGATGACGCTCTACCACTGAGCTAACCGCCCACCGGTTTTTAATATAGCCTACTTTTTCCGCTCCGCAAGCCCTCTAAAATTTTCAAAACCTTAACCTGTGAACTTGCGTAAGGAGCTTGGGGCGCGCTTCTTAAGAGAAGAGGGTCTTGCCCCTGGGCTCCCTAAGAATATCCAGGATGGAAAGGGCTAAGGAAGAGGCCCATCAGTAAAAAGAGACCCAGGAAGACCAAGAGGCAGACCGCCAGAAAGGAGCCCTTCTTCTCCTCCGGGATATTGAGGATTACCGGGGCCCCAAGGTAAAAGAGATAGAGGCCGTAGAGCCCCAAAAGCCCTCCGAGGGCCCCGAGAGGGGGGAAGATGCCCAAGAGTCCGCCCAGCCATCCCGGAGTAGAGGAGAAGACCACTAGCTTGTTGGCCGCCAAGAAGTCGGATCTCCCCCCGAATCGAGGGGCCAGATACTGGACCACAAAGGCCGCTGCGAAAAGGATTCCGGTCTCCACCAGGATTTCGAAAAAGGCCCATCCTCCTATAGAGGCAGGAGAAAATCCCACCCCCAGGTGTCTCATGGGGAAGCCAAAGAAAAGTAGCCCCAAGGCCCTGGCCAGTGAAGAGGCCACGATGAGAATAAGGGCATAGCGGAGGTAAAGATCGCCCAAGGAAAGCCCTTCCCTTTCGATCATCAGCCATTCCTCTCGGGGAGCCAAAACGATGCCTTTTACCCGCGAAATCAGATCCATAAATTCCCCTCCTCATGTCGAATTCCGGCCTTTATACCATAGAAAGAGGCCTCTGAGAAAGGTCCTTTTCCCTAAAGGCTCTCTCTATTAATCTGCAAAAATTTTCAAAAGACACCCCGGAGCAAGGCCCCCCTCGGGGCTCTCAAGCTTTTCGGAAAAAGTTTTTGGACTGGACTTTGGGAAAAAAGGAAGGTAAGGAAAGAAAGTTAGAGTCATTTTTTAAAACGCAACTGCGGTTCTAGGTGTTACTAAATTTAACAATGACGGTTCGATTCCGGGTTTAGAGATGCGGAGCCCGCAGGTCTTTTGGCATCCTCGTTTGGTGAGCCGGGCGGACCGGGAGCGCCTTAACAAACACCGCAGCGGGGTCATCTGGTTTACCGGCCTCCCGGCCTCAGGCAAGTCCACCATTGCCCATTTTCTGGAAAAGGAACTTTTCGATCGGGGCATACGGGCCTACGTCTTGGACGGGGACAACATCCGCCACGGTCTCTGTGGAGACCTGGGATTTTCGCGGGAGGATCGGCGGGAGAACCTGCGCCGTATAGCCGAGGTCTGCCGACTTATGCAGGAGGCCGGGTTGCTGGTTTTAGCGGCCTTTGTTTCTCCTTATCGGGAAGACCGCCGTCTGGTGCGGGAGATAGTGGGAGAAGCCACCTTCTTGGAAGTCTATGTGAGGTGCAGTCCGGAGACCTGCGAGAAACGCGATCCCAAAGGACTCTATCGCAAGGCCCGACTAGGGAAGATCCAGGGTTTCACCGGGGTGGACGCTCCTTACGAGGAGCCGGAAACCCCAGACCTGATTTTGGATACCGAGGAAGAGGATCTGGAGACCTGCGTGCAGAGGGTCCTGGAGATGCTTTCCGAGCGGAGGTTTATCCTCCTCCTTTAGTCTCCCATTTCCAAGCGGTCTCGATCCAGAGTTGAGGGTGTTCGAAAAACTAAATGTTGACATTGAGGGCTCGGAATCAATTCCGGTTAATTGAGGAAGGTAAAAGAGAGTAAGGCCTTTTAGAGGTTTCTTTTGCCGAAATTATTGCTCCGAGTCTGGAAGAGAGGGAAAGGTCCTAAACGATGAATACGGGGACCAGGAGGCAAGGTGTTCAACAGCTCACTTACGCTCCTTCCGAGCAGGGGATGCCGGAGGTGGGGAGCGATCTCCACTAAAGGGGCCAGCACGAAGGCCCGCTCGTGGAGTCGGGGATGAGGCACCCGCACCCATGACCCGGCAATTATGGCCTCTCCGTAAAGAAGAAGGTCGATATCCAGAGGACGATCAGAGACTGGGCCCTTGCGCACCCGGCCTCTCGCGATCTCGATGAAGAGGCCCTTCAGCACTAATTCCCAGGGGGAAAGGACGGTCTCCACCGCTACCACCAAATTGTAAAACCAGTTCTCTGAAGAAAATCCTTGAGGTTCGGTAAGGTAAACCGAGGAGATGGCCACCGGGAAGATTCCGGGTGTGGCTTCTAAGCAAGCTAAGGCATAAGCTAGGTGTGCGGCACGGTCTCCCAGGTTGGATCCCAGCCCCAGATAAGCGGTAACTAGAGGTTTAGGGAGGCCAGTCGTTGCAGGGCCTCCTCCAGGTATTCTTTGTTCACGGTAAGGGCGATGCGGAAATAGCCCTCTCCGGGCTCTCCGAAACCGCTACCCGGGGTGACCACGATCCCCGCCTGCTCGATCAGACGGGCACAGAACTCTGCCGAGCTATACCCTTCGGGTGTCCGCACCCAGAGATAAAAGGTGGCCCGAGGGGGGTAGACCTCAAAGCCCAACCGGCGCAACCCCTCGGTCATTATCCGGCGCCTTTCGTCAAAGATGCGCCGGTGCTCGGCTACACAATCCTGCGGCCCGGTAAGAGCTGCAATCCCCGCTTCCTGTATAGCCTGAAAGCAGCCCGAGTCCACATTGTTTTTCACGGTAAGAAGGCCCTTGACCAGCTCAGGGTTGCCCACCGCAAAACCGATTCGCCAGCCTGTCATACAATAGGTCTTGGAGAGGCTGTGAAACTCAATGGCCACCTCTTGGGCCCCTGGCACCTCCAGGATACTCGGGGGAACATAGTCTTCGTAATAAAGCTCACAGTAGGCCGCATCATGGGCTACGATGAGGCCGTGTTCCCGGGCTAGAGCCACCACCTCGGAGAACCACTCCCGGCTAACCACCGCGGTGGTGGGATTGTTAGGATAGTTGAGCCAGAGGATTTTGGCCCGGGAGAGGACCTCCTCGGGAAGGCTCGAGAGATCGGGCCGAAAGCCGTTTCGGGCCTCGAGAGGAAGGTAGTAAGTTTCCCCTCCAGCAAAGAGGGTCCCGATGTGATAAACCGGGTAAGCCGGGGTGGGTACGAGGACCACCTCACCCGGATTAACGAAGGCCAAAGGAAAGTGGGCAATGGCCTCTTTGGAGCCGATGAGGGTAATCACCTCGGTTCGGGGGTCGAGTTTTACCCCGAAGCGCCTTTCAAACCATTCTGCCGCTGCCTCCCTGAAAGCAGGCATCCCAGCGCTGGAAGGATAATGATGATTCTGGGGCTTCTCCAGGGCCTTTTGCCCGGCTTCTACGATATGCGGTGGGGTAGGGAGATCAGGATCTCCCACCCCCAGATCGATCACCCTCATTCCCCGGGCTTGGGCCTCAGCCTTTTTTCGGTCTAGTTCCACGAAAAGGTAAGGGGGGAGGGCCCTTAACCGTTCAGAGAACTCAAACATTTTTCGCCTCCACCGCCTTTTTCTTGGAATAGATCTCGAGACCCGCGCGCCGGCGGCTTTTATGTTATCTTTCGCGTTTTCCCTCGATGAATTCCAGGGTCATCTGACGAGCCTTCCAGTCCGGATACTGTTCCGGAGGGTGCTTCATAGTGTAAGCTGAGATGGAAATGAGGGGCCCGCCAATTCCCCGATCCTTGGCCAGCTTAGCGCAACGGATGGCATCCATGGCCGAGCCTGCAGAGTTGGGAGAATCCTCCACACTGAGCTTGAGCTCTATGTACATAGGGACTCCGCCGAAGAGCTCGCCCTCCAGCCGGATGTAGGCGATTTTGTTGTCCTTTAACCAGGGGACATAATCCGAAGGACCAATGTGGATATTGTCCGCTCCCAAATCGTAGGGCAGGAGGCTAGAGACGGCCTCCGTTTTGGAGATCTTTTTAGTCTTCAAGCGATTGCGGGCCAGCATGTTGAGAAAGTCGGTATTTCCTCCGAAATTGAGCTGATAGGTGCGCTTGAGGGGGACTCCCCGGTCCAGCATAAGTTGAGTTAATGTACGGTGTACAATGGTAGCCCCTACCTGGCTTTTGATGTCGTCGCCTACAGCAGGAATGCCCTCTTTGGCAAATTTCTCTCCCCATTCCTTGTCGGAGACGATAAAGGTGGGCATAGCATTCACCAAGGCCACCCCCGCCCGCAGACAAGCCTCGGCGTAAAAACGGGCGGCCTCCTCCGAACCCACCGGCACATAGTTAATAAGCACATCCGCGCCTGTATCCTTGAGCACAGCCACAATGTTTTCCAGATCATCCTCCTTTTCGTCGGAGAGCACGAAGGTCTGACCCTCGGGATACTCCTTCATGTGGGGAGCACAGCCATCAAGGGTCTTTCCCCGGCGGACTTTCACCCCGGTCTTGGGAACATCCCTATAGAAAACCGTGGTACAATTAGGAGGAGAGAAGATGGCCTCGGCGACATCCTTGCCCACCTTGCGGGCGTCGATATCCCAAGCTGCCACTACTTCTACATCCCAGGGGTAATACCCCCCTATCTCGGGAAACATTATTCCTTGAACGGCATCCAGGCCTTTTTCTTTGTAATAGTATATGCCTTGCACCAGGGAGCTCGCACAGTTTCCGACGCCCACAATGGCCAGCTTAACTTTTTTTTCCGCCATGGCCTCTCCTCCTTCCAAATTTTTTTAACCGGATGTAAACCGCACGGCGCGCCGACGAGAAAAAATGGCCCTCTCCCCAGGCTGCCCTTACTATAAGTTTTTACCTAAAAGGATGCAAGAGCCCGCCTTGCCTCCTTGAAAATTTGTTCGAAACTCTCTAAACCTCTTTTTTCCTAATCGAACAGAAAAGGCGTTTCTCCGAATTGTTTCTGTAGGCCTGCGGCCTATATTAAGTGAAGATGTGTTTTCACCGGCTTGAACTTCCTCGGAAGAGTCAAGAGAGATCTCCCGATCTATACTTTAATTCAAAGGGTTATTCTCAAAAGGTCTCGGGCTAGGAGGATTTCCCCGGAGAAGAACTTGCGGGCTGGGGTGAGGAGGTCGGCCTGGTCGCAGGGCGGATAGAAATGGGAGAGCATAAGGCGTTTGACTCTGGCCTCCTCTGCCATGCGGGCCGCGGAGGAGGGAGTGGAATGGCCTGCCACCGGTTGACCCTCTGGACAGGCGCACTCCGCAATCAATAGGTCTGCCCCCTGGGCCAGATCCACTACCTCTGGACTGTATTCCGTATCTCCGGTATAGACCAGGACCTTTCCTTCGGCGGAAAGGCGCACGGCCAGGCTCTCGGGATTATGCCGGGCCGGAGCGGTCTCCAGAATCAATCCCTCCAGGTGGAGCCTACTGCGCCGCTCTCGGGGCCTCTCCAGGATCTCCACCAGGCCCTCCGGGGGTTCGATCCAGCTCCCGTAAGCCCCCCGCAGGGCCGTAAGGAACTCTCCGAAACCTTCGGCAGAGATCACCCACACCGTCTGGGTGCGCACGAAACCCAGGCGATAGCGGGTGGCAAAGAGATAAGGGGTGAGATCCGCCACATGATCCGGGTGCCAGTGGGAGAGAAAGATGAGATCGATCTCGTTGATATCCACCCCGGCCTCGGTCAGCCGGCGCAGGATTCCCGGACCGAAGTCCAGGAGCACGGTCTTTCCCGCCGTCCGCACCAAATAGCCCGCGGCATTACGCTCCCTCCGCGGCCAACCGGTCCCTGAGCCCAGCACGATCAGTTCCAAAGCCCCTGCACCTCCTCCAAGATTTTTCGGGGCCCCTTTCCCCCTCGACGCACGGCCTCCCGGGCCAACACCCGGGCTGCCTCTTCTTCTCCTTTTTCGAAATAGATCACGGCCAGCCGAGCCAACACCGTAGGCGGACAATCCCTCTGATAAGAAAGTTCCCGTAATGTCTTCAGGGCCTCCTCCTTTCGGCCCACCTGATAAAGGAGCTCACCGTAAAGGGCTTGGGTCTCTCGGTCCAGACGGGGCAGAGAGGTCAACACCTCCAAGGCCTCTTGGCTCCGTCCTTCCCGTGCCAGGGCCCGGGCCAAGGCCCCGGCAAAGAGCAACCCTCCGCGGCTCAACTCCCAAGCCCGCCGGAGATGTTCCAAGGCCCGGGGATCCCCCTCCTCCAAAAGGCCCTCCCCGTAATTGTAACGGATGAGAGGGTCCTCCGGCGAAAGTCGCAGGGCCTCTTCCCAGGCTTTACGGGCCTCAGCCGCCAGGCCTAAAGCCCGATAGACCCCTCCGAGGCTATTCAAAAGGTCCGCCGGCTGCTGGGTCCCGGAGAGCCCCCTTTCGTAAGCCCAGCGGGCTGCTCCTAGGTCCCCCCATTCCAAGTAGAGATCCCCAAGCACGTGATAGGTGAAGGGCTGAAACTTGACCACCCCTCCTCCGGCCCGACGGGCGTGTTCGCAGGCCGCTAGGGCTAGGGCCAAGGGAGGCCCCTCGAAATCTCCCTCGTAGACCCCGGCACAAAGCCCTCGGGCGGCAGGAAGTCTTTCAGTGGTGAAAAAGTATTCTCCAGCCGCTACCCCGGAAAGCCCCTCCGGGGAGCTTTTCGAGCGTAGCACCAGAAGCGGACCCCCACGGCGGAGGAGGCGTCTTAGGGCCGGAAAGACCGCAAGCACCGAAGAAAGGGCCTCTTTCCCCTTCTCTCCCAGGTAAGTAAGGCCCAGAGGGGGAAGGGGCTCCAGGGTCCGGGCTGGCTCCCCTACTTCTCCTTGGGAAAAGACCAAGGCCCGAGCCCGAAACCTCTTCCCCTCTCGCCAGTGCTCCTGAAGAAAGCTCCGGCGGAAAAAAAGGTCGTCTGGAAGAAAGTAAAGCCCCCGGGCAAGCGCCAGAGTCCCCCGCGGAAGACGAAGACCACGCCCCCGCACCAGAAGGCCAGGAAGAGGACCCTTTTCCAGAAGCTCCTCCAGAAGCTCCGGCCCAGGAAGACCCTCCAGGCTCCAGGAGAGTACCGTGCGCTCCACCAGGGCCCGCGCCAGGGAGACCAGCACCGGAAACCAGCGGCGCATCTCCGCAAGAGGCCTCCTGGCCCTCAAGCGCAAGGTGGCTGGAACCCGATCAAAGATCAAGAGGTTGCCCTCTTCCGGAAGGAGCTGGAGGGAAAAATCCGGCACCAGAGTCTGTAATTCCTTTTCCGCCCGAGCCAAATAATGGGGGAAATAGATCTCCCAGCCCCTAGGCTCCGTCACCCTGCACCACCTTCTTCAGGGCCTCAGCCACCCACGGGAATTCTTCATCAAAAATGGTCCGCACTTCTAAAAGAAAACGCTCCTCCTCGATGCGTCCCACTACCGGAGGCTCCCCGAGACGCAACTTTCGGTGAAGTTCTTCAGCGGAGAGCCCTTCCACTTTCACCGCCACGGCAAAGGAGGGAAGATCGGCCAGGGGTAGAGCCCCGCCCCCGGTGCGCCCTACCGTGGGAACCACAGAAAAGCAGGCCTTTTCTGGCACCGCTTTTTTCAAAAGACGGGCCAAACGCCGGGCCCGCTGTTTTACCCTCTCCGCCGGCATGAGGATCATCCTCAAGGTGGGGATGTGCTCTACAGCTAGCTTCTCATCCAGATAGAGCCGGAGGGTAGCCTCCAAGCCCGCCAGGGTGAGCTTGTCTATGCGCAGGGCCCGGTTGAGGGGATTGGCCCGGATGCGCTCTACCAACTCCCTTCGGCCTACGATGATCCCTGCCTGAGGCCCTCCCAGGAGCTTGTCCCCAGAGAAGGTCACCACATCCACCCCGGAGGCCACGATCTCTTGGACCGTGGGCTCCCGCCGTATTCCGTAGCGGGCGAAGTCCACCAGGCAGCCGCTACCCAAATCCTCCACCACCCCCAGCCCGTGTCTGCGGGCCAGGCGCACCAGCTCCACCCCGGAGACTTCTTTAGTAAAACCCACGATGGCGAAATTGCTCCGATGAACCTTCATGAGAAGGGCTGTATCCTCCCGGATAGCCTCCTCATAGTCGCGAAGATGGGTGCGATTGGTGGTGCCCACCTCGCGGAGGCGACAGCCGGCCCAGGCCATGACCTCCGGCATACGAAAAGAGCCCCCGATTTCCACTAATTCTCCCCGGGAAACCACCACCTCCTTGCCACGGGCCAGGGTGTTCAGGGTGATGAGCACCGCCGCGGCGTTATTGTTCACCACTAAGGCCTCCTCCGCTCCGGTGAGCTCCCGCAGGAGATCCCGCACATGCTCGTAGCGGCTCCCCCGGCGTCCCTCCTGGAGATGATACTCCAGATTGGAATAACCTCGGGCCACCTCCAGGATCTCCTCCAGGGCCTCTTTGGCCAGAGGAGAACGACCCAGGTTGGTGTGCACCACTACCCCGGTGGCGTTAACCACCCGCCGAAGGTGAGAACGGGCCTCCTGGGAAAGGGCCTCTTCCGCCCGACAAAGCGAATCTGCCTCAGAAAGTTCCTGAAGGTGCCCCTGGAGGATCTCCTGGCGCAAGGTCTCTGCCGTCCGCCGGGCGGCCCGCAGATAAAAGACCTCGGGAAAGCCGGGACGCCTCCGAGCCAACTCCTCGGCCAGGCGATGCACCGCGGGAATCCGCGAAAGAAGCTTCTCTTTTTCCACCATGCCGACTACCCTTATACCATGCGTTTTCCTGTGCGTCTCCTCCTTTTGGCTCCTGGACCCCTCCGCTTTTCCTTCGTCCAGGAGGGGCTGGCGTACTATGCCCGGAGGTTAAGGCCTTATCTTCGCTTTGAAACCCGCTTTCCCCGGATAAAAGGCAAGCACCCGGCAGAGGAGGCCCAGAGGCTCCTCGCGCATCTTCCGCCAAGAGCCTATCTCCTTGCCCTGGACGAGCGGGGCCGCAGCCTGGACACCCGGAAGATGGCCCGGTGGCTGGAAAAGCTGCTCCTTCAGCATCGGGAGATCGCCGTGGTTTGCGGGGGCCCCGAGGGCCTACCCCCAGAAATCCTGAAGCAGGCCCAAGAAAAACTCTCCCTCTCCCCGCTTACCCTCAACCACGAGCTGGCCCTCTTGGTCTTTACCGAGGCCCTCTACCGGGCCTTGAGCCTTCTCTCCGGCCATCCCTATCACCGGGATTGAGGCCTGGTCTCCTCTCGAAGCCACTGCAGAAAAGGCGGATGCCCCCCGGAGACCGGGATCTCCAGCACACAAGGACAACTATAGGAATGGAGCCGTACGATCTCCTCCCGGGCGGCCTGGGCCAGCTCCCTTCGGGTCTTCACGATAAGTACCGCCTCTTGGGAGCCCTCGATCTTACCTTCCCACCAGTAAAAGGAGCGCATCACCGGAAAGATGTTTACGCAGGCCGCAAGTCGCTTCTCTACCAGGTGCCGCCCGAGTTTTTCCGCCTCCTCCGGCCCAGAAGCCGTGACATAAAGCAAAATCACTTCACTCATAAAGAGGCCTCCCTCTGCAATTCTTCGAGGAATTGGCGGGCCTCCTCTTGCAGGGGATCTCCTGGAGAAACCTCCTTTATGAAGTCTTGGAGGGCCCTCTGGATCTCCTGGCGCCAGCCGTTGGCAAAGAAGCCTTCTTTCCGGGCGAAACGCTGCAGCCTCTCCCAGTTGATCCGGGCCCGCACCACCCCTCGATAGTGGGGCTTTCCAATGTTCTCCGGGGTAAGGTCCCGTCGAATGATGGTGAGATAACGCTGACAAACCGCCTCTTTCAGGTGCCGCACTTCTTCCGCCTTGAGGTGCAGCCCCAGTCCCTCCGGTGGAGGAGAAGTCAGAAAAAACCAGGCGTTCCAGTAGGCCACTTCCGGGATCTCTCCTCCCTCGAGCACGATCAACTCGGCCTCTTCGTGCACCTCCTTGCGGATCACGCCCCCTCCGCCAATTTTCGAATCTCCGCGAGAGGTGGCAGGTCTTCCAGGCTCTTTAAGCCGAAAACCTCCAAGAATTTAGAGGTGGTCCCGTAGAGAAGGGGACGCCCGGGCACGGCCTTTCTCCCCACGATGCGCACGAGTCTCTCTTCCAGCAGGAGCTTAAGGGGGCCGGAGGAATCCACCCCTCGCAAGCGCTCGATCTCCGCCCGAGTCACCGGCTGGTGATAGGCCACTATCGCCAGGGTCTCTAAGGCGGCCCGGGAGAGCCTCCGCGGACGGGGCTTCAGAAAAGCCCGCACCCTCTCCGCCACCTCCGGCACGGTCTCCAGGCGAAAGCCTCCGGCCACCTCCCTAATCCTCAACCCTCGCCCTGCATAATCTTGCGCCAGCTCCTCCAAGGCTTCCAGAATCTCCCTTTCCGAGGCCTCGGGAAGGACCTCCCGCAGCTCTTTCACCCTTACCGCCCTTCCGGCCACGAAGAGCAAGGCCTCGAGCACCGCCTTGAGCCCGGGGTCCTCCATTCAAAAAAAGCCCTTTTCCTGCAAAAATTGGAGGCTCAGCCCTCTTTCGCGGTAAGGGTGCAAAAATTTCTCCACATATTTGGCCAGGAGGTCGGCCTCCAGGTTCACCCGATCTCCCGGGCGCCGAAGGCCCAGGGTGGTGAGGCGGGCCGTGTGAGGAATGATGGCCAGCTCGAAGACCCGCCCCTGTACCCGGTTTACGGTAAGACTCACTCCATCTACGGCTACCGAGCCCTTTTCCACCAAATAACGGGCCACCTCCTCCGGGGCCTCGATACACAGGAAAAAGAATTCTCCCGTCTCCCGTCTTTCCACCACCCGCCCCACTCCGTCTACATGCCCGGTCACCAGGTGGCCCCCTAAGCGATCCCCAAAACGCAAGGCCCGCTCGAGATTTACCGGATCCCCTCGACGCAACTCTCCTAAGGTAGTCCGGGAAAGGGTCTCCGGGGAAACCATGACCTCAAAGGCCTCGGGGCGGATGCGGGTTACGGTGAGACAGGCCCCGTTTATGGCCACGCTCTCTCCCACGGCCAACTCTTCTAAAGGGAAAGGGGGGCTGAGCACCAGAAGCGCTCCAGTGCTCTCCCGCCGGAGTTCTCGTACCCGGCCCAGGCCCTCCACCAGCCCCGTAAACATTTTTCCTAATCTAGATCGTGGGTCCCCAGCACCACCTCGGCCCCGGTCTTTTCCTTGATCATCTGCACTAATTGGTCCAGGTCGTGATTTTTGCAGTCCGGTTTGGCCTTGACCAGGCAATTGGTAAGATGCACCACCTCAAAGCCGGTCTTCTCCTTGGCCATAGCGATGTTACCCACCAGGCTCCGGCCCGGACACCTGCACTTCAAGAACCCCATAACCTTGACCTCATCGGCATACTGGGCAAAAGGCCCCTTCTTCTCCGCCGCCGAGGAGAGACATTTCCAATCCGCCACACAGGGATGGGAAGTATCCGCATAGGCGCCGCAAGCCACGATAAGCACTTTAGGCACGACCTATCTCCTTTCCTTTTGGACCTTAAAAACTAACCCTTTCCCCAGATCAGGGCAAGAAATCCCCACTCCTCCCGCTCGCGCACCTTAAGGAGTTTAAATCTCAAGGGGAGGTAGGTCTCCAGCATTTCCGGGATCTCTTGGGCTAGAAAGCCGGAAAGAAGGAGGCGTCCTCCGGGAAGGAGATGCTCCGCCAGCTCCTGAGCTAGGATTTTCAAGTCCCAAGCAGAGATATTGGCCAACACCAGGTGGTATTTCCCCAGGTGTTTCTTCAAGGGCTCGGTGGAAAAGGTGAGCTCCAGACCGTTCAGGGCCGCGTTCCGTCGAGCCTCTTCCACCGCTACCGGATCCACATCCAGCCCCACCACCCGCCGGGCCCCGAGCTTAGCGGCAGCCAGGGCCAGAATTCCGCTTCCGGTCCCCACATCCAGGACCGTAGGCCAGAGGCCCTCCTGGAAATGCTCTTCCAAGGCCTCCAAGATCAGGGCCGTGGAGGGATGCTGACCGGTGCCAAAGGCCTGCCCGGGATCGATCACGATCTCTATCTCTCCCGGCCCGGTCTTTCCCCTGGCCCAGGGAGGGACGATCCAAAGGCTCCGCCCCACCCGCAGGGGCCGAAAGCTTTCCCGAAACTTCTGGCTCCAGTCCTCCACCTGGCACTGG
This sequence comes from Thermodesulfatator sp., assembly GCA_003978075.1. Taxonomy (GTDB): domain Bacteria; phylum Desulfobacterota; class Thermodesulfobacteria; order Thermodesulfobacteriales; family Thermodesulfobacteriaceae; genus Thermosulfurimonas_A. The sequence goes on from QOAM01000093.1 coordinate 16,113, forward strand.
TCCACCCGCCTGAGGGAAAACCCGAGTCTAGAGGCCTCTTCTCCAAAACGGGCCACCTCCTCGGGGTCTTTCAGAAAAAAGACCGCCTCTAAGGGATCTTCTGTAAGGATCCAGGCCCCGCCCCAGCTTTCCACCAAGAGGGGCAAACCCTCCTCTAGAGCCTCCTGCGGCCCTTGGACTTCTACCTTCAGCAGCGTTTGAGTTTGTCCCGCCTTCATGGTAGAGATTAGGATAGCCTGTTCCGAAAGTCTGTGCCAAGGGTAAACGCCTAAAGGAGCCCGAGATGAAAAAAGGCCTGGGTCGCGTAATCCCTCTTTTTTTTGTCTGGCTGTTCCTCCTGGGGGCCCCCCTTTACCCAGCCCTCCCTCCGGAGGTCTCCAGAGATCTTTCCCCGCTTTCCGCCTTGGTCATCGGTCTCGACGGCAACAACATCATCCTGGACCATGGACGGGCTCAAGGGGTCCGCTTGGGAGATCTCTTTACGGTTTACCGTCGGGGCAGACCGGTGGTCCATCCTCGGACCAAGAAGGTCTTGGGCTATCTCAAAGAACCCGTGGCCTTGGCAGAGGTGATTCAACTGGAAGAAAATTTCGCTACGGCCCGTATCCTGAGACGCAAAGGGGAGTTTCCGATCCCCACCACGGCTGTGCGCTATGGAGACCTTAAGATCCTGGTCTTGGGACCGGCCCTGAAAAATTATCTTCCAGACCTGGAGAGCCTCCTCCCCTCAGCCCATCTCCTTCCCCGTCCAGAGCTTACCCTAGGGGCCCTCTCGCCGGCTGAGTTAGCCCGCGAGGAGGTGGCCTTGGTCCTTTATCTCACTCCTGGGGAACTCCGGGTTTACGGCCCCTCCCTTCATTTGAAACGCGTCTATGCCCTTCCTCGCTTGATCCCTCCTTCTCCTCCGCGTCCCGCCCCCTCAGCCCCTGCTCCGGCTCCTTCTCCTCCCCCGCCGGCTCCCAGGCCTTCAGCGGCTCCCTCACCGGCTCGAGCGCCCTCCCCAACCCCGATGGCTGCTGCTCCTAGGCCTCCGGCCCGCGGCCCCTATCCCTACACCACCCTAATCTACACCCAGCCCCAGGCCCCGGTCTTCCGCCGTCTGGGTCGCTTCCCCCAAGTGGTGGTGGACTTGGAGGTGGCGGATCTCGACGGGGACGGGACCTTGGAGGTGGTCTACCTTACCCCTGAGGCCCTCTTCATCTCCCGCTATCGCCAACCCTCTCCCCCCTTGCGCTACAATCTTTCCGGCTTTGTAAAGCCTCTAAGTTTTTCCCTAGGCCCCCGGGGCTGGATAGCCCTCAACCTCTACGAGGAAGGTCGGGGTATGCGCAGCGCTCTCCTCCACTACGATGGCCGCAACCTTGAAGCCCCCATCCAGAATCAAAATCTCATCCTCTCTTTTGCGGACTTCAACGGAGACGGCCAAAGAGAGGTCCTCTTGGGACAGACCTTCTCCGAAGAAAACTTCTTCGGTTCCCGGGTTTACATCCTCAAGCGGGAAGGCCAGCGTTTGCGTTTGGACAAAGAGCTCAAGGTCCCCGAGGGCTTCCGCCTGGTAGGAGGCACCTTCGTGGACCTCGACGGAGACGGGTACCTGGAGACGGTCTTTCTGGATGAAGGTCACAAACTCGAGGTCTATAAGTACACACGCAAGCTCTGGGCCTCCTCCCAAAAGGTAGGGGGTAGCCTTTACGGTCTCCGTTTTCGCAGGACCAGCCTCTCCCCCCCGCAAATCATCTCCGCCGAAGTGAACTTCATAACTCTGGACTTGAACGGCGACGGGAGAAAGGAGCTCCTTTTCGTCCACAACCACAGCGCCCACCACGACATCCTGCCGGGTATCCCGGCCTACACCGCGGGGGAAGTCATGGTCCTCTCCTGGGGAGCAGCAGGGCTGGAACTTCGTCCTTACTCGGGAAAATTCGAGGGTGTCCTCCAGGGGTTGAGCCTGGTGGGGCGGGAACTTTGGGTGGCTCTGGTCAAGGGTAATCCCTTTACCCAAGAAGGAGAGACCTATCTCCTGGCCCTGCCTTTACAGCCCCTTACTCGATAATCTGGGCCTCAGGACGTCGGGCGAGCCAATCCCTCAAGAAGCTCTCCTTCAAGGCGGAAAGCCTCTTCTCGTAGGTCTCTTGGGTTAAACAAGCCCCTTTCAAGCCTCCGCGAAGGTTGATCTCCGAAAGATAGGGTCCGCCCTCTTCGGTATAGACCAGGTCCAGGTGGGCATAAGGAAACCGCCCCCGAACCATGACCCTCTGACAAAACTCCCGCTCGGCTTCGGAGAGCGCATAAGGACGGGCTTTAGCCCCAAAGTAGAGGTTGTTCCGAAAGCCGTGAGGATTTTCCCGGAGATAGGCCTCCACATAGTCTCCTAACACGATCACCCGGATATCCCGCCATTGCCGAAAACGGGGCTGAAGCACAAAGGGATAGGCCAAGGGTTCGCGCCCCGCATGGTTGTAAACCTCCTCCACATTTGACCAGAGGTGAATGCCCAGCCCGCAATTGGCCCGATCTTCCTTGCTCACCACCTCTTGCACACCCATCCTTTCGTAAAGGGCCACGGCCCTCAAGAGATCATGGCGATCGTAGATGGCCAGGGTATGCGGAGGCATAAACTCGCGCAAGATGGCGGCTTGAAGACACTTGGATCGGGCCAGGGCCTGCGAAAGGAGAGAGGGGAAGGCCTCCACTCCTCGAAGGGCCAGATCTAGGAACAAGCCCTCCTCCCCCCGCTTGAAACCGAGAGACACAAGTAGAAGATCACCGCCTCGCAGTTCCTCAAAGCGGGCCCGCAAAGCCCGATTGGAGAGGATGACCCACGGAGGGCGCATCAAAGCCGATCACGTAGGTGGGAAAGATCCGCCTGACACCTTCCACAATAAAATTTCACTGCTCCAGCCTCCAAGCTTTCATCTAAAGGCACGAATGTCCCGTCCTCGTTTTGAAGATAGTGCACCACCATCAGGGCGTTCTCCGCCACCTCGTAAAACTCCTCCTGATTGCCGCAGTAGGGACAGACGATCTTCTCCCGCACCAAAACCCTTACCGGTTTGCGTGCTACGATCCGATGGCGTCGTTCGTTAGGGCTGGGAATCTTAGGCATCCTTCCTCCTCTACCTCTCATAATAAGCCGTAAAGGAGGCCTTGGCCAAAACATGCCCTTTAAGATATCGTTCTATCTCCGCCCAGGAAGGCCTCTCCGGAAGGTTGGCCCGGGGCACATCCAAGGCGTAGAGAACAAAGTGGTAAGGATGAGGCCCTGTACCCGGAGGGGGCTGAGGGCCGCCCCAGCCAGAAAAGCCGTAAGAATTTACCAGTTCTCGCGCTCCAGAGGGCAATCTTCCTCCAGAGACCCCCTCGGGAAGCTCTCGCACCTCCGGGGAGATATCGACCACTATCCAGTGAATCCAGTTGCGGGCCACGGGATGGGTGTCCACGCAGACCAAGACCAGAGAGCGAGCCTGGCCAGGGACTCCTTCCCACTGAAGAGGCGGGGAGAGGTTCTCCCCCCCAATGGCCCGCATCACATATTTCTTGGGGATGAACCCTTCGGCAGGGATAGCCGGAGACCAGATCTTCATGGCCCACCCTCCTTCCCAAGATCCTCCTACAAGGAGGAGACTGCAGAAGAGAAAAAGTCCTCTCAGCATATCCCTTGCTGCCTTTTAATCGAAAACTTTCCCTTAATAATAAGACAAAAAAAGAGGGGCCACAAGCAGGCCCCTCTCTTCAAGCCTCCTATTTTTCTTTCACCACTTTAACGCGGATGTCCTGCTTTAGCCCTTTCAGCCAGGGCGATACGCGTCAAAGCCCGTTGCAAGGCCGCCCGCGCCCGCGCCTCGGCCACACGGTCTCCCTTGGCCTGAGCCTCCTGCAAGCGCCTTTCCGCCCGCTCTTTAGCCCGCAAAGCCCGCTCCACATCTATCTCATAAGCCCGCTCCGCAGCCTCGATGAGAAAGGTAACCTTCTTCCCCGTGACCTCACAAAAGCCCCCGGAAAGAGCCACCCATTCCTCACGGTCTCCCACCCGGTAGTGAAGCGGGCCGATCTTTATCCCCGCCAGCATGGGGGCGTGCCCAGCCATCACTCCGAACTCTCCGGCCACCCCCGGCGCCGTGACAATATCCACTTCTTCACTTACCACTACCCGGTCTGGGGTTACAATCTCGAGAAAAATCCGGGCCATCTTTAGCCTCCCGCGGCCATCTGCTTGGCCTTCTCCACCGCCTCCTCAATAGTACCTACCATGTAGAAGGCCTGCTCCGGAAGATCGTCGTGCTTACCCTCCAGGATCTCCTTGAAGCCACGGATGGTGTCTTCCAGCTTTACATAACGTCCGGGAGTTCCGGTGAACTGCTCCGCCACATGGAAGGGCTGGGAGAGGAAACGCTGGATTCGCCGAGCCCGGGCCACAATAATCTTGTCCTCCTCCGAAAGCTCGTCCATACCCAGAATGGCGATAATATCCTGCAGGTCCTTATAACGCTGAAGCACCTGCTGTACCTGCCGCGCCACCTGATAGTGTTCCTCGCCCAGAACATTGGGATCCAGAATTCGAGACTGCGAGTCCAAAGGATCCACCGCCGGATAAATACCCAACTCCGCAATCTGCCGCGAGAGCACCACCGTCCCGTCCAGGTGAGCAAAGGTAGTAGCCGGAGCAGGGTCGGTCAAGTCGTCAGCCGGCACATACACACACTGCACCGAAGTAATGGAACCCTTCGTGGTAGAGGTAATGCGCTCCTGCAGGGCCCCTAAGTCCGTGGCCAGGGTAGGCTGATAACCCACGGCCGAGGGAATACGGCCCAGCAGAGCCGACACCTCCGAGCCCGCCTGCGTAAACCGGAAGATATTGTCAATAAAGAGGAGCACATCCTGACCTTCCTCGTCCCGGAAGTACTCCGCCACCGTCACCCCGGTAAGCCCCACCCGGGCCCGCGCCCCCGGAGGCTCGTTCATCTGCCCGTACACCAGAGCCGCCTTGTCAATAACTCCCGAATGTTTCATCTCCAGGTAAAGATCGTTTCCCTCACGGGTCCGCTCCCCCACCCCGCAGAACACGGAAATACCTCCGTGCTCCATGGCAATGTTGTGAATCATCTCCATCATCACCACCGTCTTGCCCACTCCCGCTCCCCCGAAGGTGCCCATCTTACCTCCACGCGGGAAGGGAATGAGGAGGTCGAAGACCTTAATACCCGTCTCCAGCACACGAATATTCACATCCTGTTCCGGAAGAGAGGGAGCCGGACGGTGAATGGGATAATAAACATTGGAGACCAGAGGACCCGCCTCGTCCACTGGGTCACCCACCACATTCATGATCCGCCCCAGGGTGGACTTCCCCACCGGTACCTTAATGGGCGCCCCCGTGGCTACCACCTCCTGCCCCCGATAGAGACCGTCGGTGGTGTCCATGGCGATGGTCCGCACCACATTGTCTCCCAACTGCTGGGCCACCTCCAACACCAGGTTCCAAGGACGATCGTCAATCGCCGGGTTGGTCACCCGCAAGGCCTCCAGAATGGCCGGTAGATACCCCGGCGAAAACTCCACATCCACCACCGCCCCCATCACCTGCACGATACGGCCCACCGCCTTTACCTCAATCTTCTGGCCCCCGACCTCAATGACCTTTTCCGCCATATCTCTTACTCCTCCTTCCCCTTATTCAAAAAAATTTTACCCGCTCTTTCCACCCTTTTCAAATTTTCCCCAAGCTCCTTAAGCCTTCTTCAAGGCCTCCGCTCCACCCACGATGTCCATGAGCTCCTTAGTAATAGAGGCCTGACGAGTCTTGTTAAAGAGCAGGGTAAGATCACGCACCATATCCCCACAGGCCCGCGTGGCGTTGTCCATGGCCGTCATACGCGCCGCCTGTTCACTCACCGCGGTCTCCAACATGGCCGCAAAGACCCGCGTGTTTACATACATGGGAAGGATCTGGTCCAACAACTCCTCCGGAGAAGGCTCATAAATAGGAGCCCCCTCAAAAGGCTTCTCCTCCGCTCCCCCCTCTTCCATGCTCAAAGGCAAAAGCTTCTCCCTCTTCGGGATCTGGCGCACCACATTCACAAAATAACCGTAAATGAGATAAACCTCATCAATCTCTCCGTCCAAAAAGGCCCGCATGGCCCGCCGGGCAATGGTCCGCGCATCCTGCATCAACACCCGCCCCATCACATCCGTGTAAGCTTCCAACACCTCCGCCCGCTTCTGAAAATACTGCGCCCCCTTTCGCCCCACACAGATAAACTTCACCTGCTGACCCTCGCGAGACCTCTCCTCCACAAACTTCTCCGCCTCTTTAATGAGGTTGGCGTTGAAGGCCCCACAGAGCCCTCGATCAGCCGTCACCAAAATAAGCCCCACATTCCGAACTTCGCGCACCTCCATTAGGGGAAACTGCGAGGCCTGTACCGTCCCACTGCTCATTAACTCCCGAATAACTTCCCGGTACTTCTCCCCGTAAGGGCGGAACTTCTCCAGCCGCGCCTGCGCTCCCCGCAACTTAGCCGCGGCCACCATGTTCATGGCCCGCGTAATCTGGCCAATCTTCTTTACCGCCTCTATCTTCCGCCGAATGTCTCGCAAATTAGGCATCGCTCCACCCCTTACGGCACGGCAACAGGCTCAATATTGTAATTCTTCTTGAACTCCTCGTTAAACTCCTTCATAGCCGTGTGCATCTTCTCTTCTAGCTCCGAACTAATCTCCTGCTTTTCCTTAATCTCCTTATAAATCTCCGGATAACGGCTCTCGATAAACTGATAGAGCTCCCGCTCGTAATCCGCCAATACCTCCAGAGGCATCTCGTCTAAATAACCACGCGTACCGGCAAAGAGGATGCAGACCTGCTTTTCCACCGGAAGCGGCTGATACTGAGGCTGTTTCAGGATCTCGGTCAACCGAGCCCCTCGATGGAGCACTCGCTGCGTGGCCCGGTCGAGCTCCGACCCAAACTGGGCAAAAGCCGCCAGCTCCCGGTACTGGGCCAACTCCAAACGCAACCTTCCTGCCACCTGCTTCATGGCCTTAATCTGAGCCGCACCCCCCACACGAGATACCGAAAGCCCTACGTTAATGGCCGGCCGGATACCAGCAAAGAAGAGACCCGGCTCCAGATAGACCTGCCCGTCGGTAATGGAGATCACATTGGTGGGAATATAGGCGGAGACGTCACCCTGTAGCGTCTCAATGATGGGAAGCGCCGTGAGAGACCCACCCCCATGCTCCTCATTCAATTTGGCCGCCCGCTCCAAGAGACGCGAGTGGTTGTAAAAGATGTCTCCCGGATAGGCCTCCCGCCCCGGAGGACGCCGCAAGAGGAGCGAAACCTCCCGGTAGGCATTGGCCTGCTTAGAAAGGTCGTCGTAGATGATCAGGGCATGCCGGCCAGAATCGCGGAAATATTCTCCCATGGCACACCCGGCATAAGGACCAATGTACTGAAGAGTAGCCGGGTCAGAGGCACAGGCCACCACCACTGTGGTGTATTCCATGGCCCCATACCTGCGGAGAGTCTCCACAATCTGGGCTACCGTGGACTTCTTCTGCCCCACCGCCACATAGATACAGTACACATCAGTGTCTTTCTGGGCCAGGATGGCGTCGATACAGATAGCCGTCTTTCCGGTCTGCCGGTCGCCGATAATTAGCTCCCGCTGCCCCCGCCCGATAGGGGTCATGGCGTCAATGGCCTTAATACCGGTGTACATGGGCTCATGCACCGGCCGGCGGGCAATAATCCCCGGGGCCTTAAGCTCAATCCGCCGGAACTCCTTGGCCTGGATAGGCCCCTTCCCGTCGAGCGGCCGCCCCAAGGGGTCCACCACCCGGCCGATCACCGCCTCCCCTACCGGGACCTCCGCGATACGGCCCGTGCGCTTGGCAATGTCCCCCTCTTTGATCTTGGTGGCATCTCCCATGATGGGGACACCCACATTGTCAAACTCCAGGTTGAGGGCCACCCCCATCTCTCCGCCCGGGAGCTCAATCAGCTCCATGGCCTGGCAGTTGCGCAGACCATAGATCCGGGCCACTCCGTCACCCACATAGATCACTACCCCCATCTCGTTGAGGTCGACCTTCTTTTCGTATTCCTCAATCCTCTTTTTAATCAGATCACTAATTTCTTCGGCTCTAATTCCTTGCTCCATCTTAGGCCACCTCTCCTCTTATTATGGATTCTTTAAAGGCCTCAAGCTGGGTCCGGACGCTACCGTCCAGGACCAAATCACCAATACGCACCACCAAGCCCCCCAAAAGCTCAGGGGCCTCGAATACCTGAAGCTTGATCTCTTTGCCCACCAACTTCTTGAGGGCCTCCGCCAGCCGAGCCTTCTCCTCCTCCCCTAAAGAATAGGCCGCACGCACCTCCGCCCGCACTATACCCCGCTCCTCATCTACCAACTGCTCGTAGGCCTCAATAATAGCCTGAATGTATTGAATGCGCTTCTTTTCTACAAGCAGCCTCAAAAAACGGGCCACTTCCTCGTCTAC
>QOAM01000083.1 GCA_003978075.1 Thermodesulfatator sp.
CAGGTATTCCAGCATCATCATCCCGGAAAGGATGAGGGAGGAGGGGTTGACCTTGTCCTGACCGGCGTATTTGGGGGCCGAACCGTGGGTGGCCTCAAAGACCGCGTAGCCGTCCCCGATGTTGGCCCCCGGGGCCATGCCCAGGCCTCCCACCTGCGCGGCCAGGGCGTCGGACATATAGTCGCCGTTCAGGTTGGGCAGGGCCAGCACACTGTAGTCCGCCGGTCGCAGAAGGGCCCACTGGAACATGGCGTCGGCGATGCGATCCTTGATGACCACCACCCCTTCGGGCACCCCCTCCGGATAGCGTTCGGAGACCTCCGCTTCGGGGACCGTGCGGTCCGCAAACTCCTCCCGGGCCAGCTCGTAGCCCCACTTGCAGAAGGCCCCCTCGGTGTATTTCATGATGTTTCCCTTGTGGACCAGGGTCACGCTGGGTTTCCTGTGGGAAAGGGCATACTGGATGGCCTTGCGCACCAGGCGCTTGGTCCCGAAGGGGCTTATGGGTTTGACCCCGATCCCGGAGTCGGGCCGGATCTCCTTTCCGAGCTCCTCCCGGATAAATTCGATGAGCCGGCGGGCCTCCGAAGAGCCGGACTCCCACTCGATCCCCGCATAGACGTCCTCGGTGTTTTCCCGAAAGACCACCATGTCTACCAGCTCGGGACGTTTAACTGGGCTCGGGGTCCCGGGGACCCAGCGCACCGGCCGCACGCAGGCGTAAAGGTCAAGCACCTGGCGGATGGTCACGTTGAGGCTCCGGATACCTCCTCCCACCGGGGTAGTAAGCGGCCCCTTGATGGCCACCACGTGCTCCCGGATGGCCTGAAGGGTCTCCTCCGGAAGGTAAGAACCGGTGGCCTCCCGGGCCTTCTCCCCGGCCAGGATTTCCTTCCAGTGGATGCGGCGCTTTCCGCCGTAGGCCTTCTCTACCGCGGCGTCCAGCACCCGTTTCATCACCGGGGTGATGTCCACCCCGATCCCGTCGCCCTCGATATAGGGAATTACGGGTTCTTCCGGCACCTGAAGGCTTCCGTCAGGGGCAAGGACGATCTTCTGGGGGGCCATCTTTCCCTCCTCGCCGAAACTTTGAAGGCTATGGCATTCCTACCGCAAAAGGTTCAGCTTTACAATCCCTTGCCGGCGACTAAACTGGAAAACGTGAGGGAGTTTTTACAGCTGGTAGGTTCTTACCTAGCGTACTTGCAGGCCTTAGGAATAGAAGAAATGCCCGCCTGGCCGGAGATCAAGAGTTTTCTGGAGCTTGATCCCCTGGTCCCCACCACCCTGGAGGAATTAGAGGCGGAAATTCGGCGCTGTCGCAAGTGTCCTCTTCACCGCACACGCACTCAGGCCGTACCTGGTGAGGGCCCCTGTCCTTCAGAGATCATGTTGGTGGGGGAGGCCCCAGGGCGGGAAGAGGACTTGGAGGGACGTCCCTTCGTGGGAGCAGCGGGAAAGTTGCTAGGGAAGATGCTATCAGCTATCGGGCTTAGCCGGGAAGAAGTTTACATCACTAATGTGGTCAAGTGTCGGCCTCCAGGGAACCGCACTCCGGAGGCCGAGGAGCTTCAGGCCTGTCGTCCTTATTTGGCCCGCCAGATCCGGCTGGTGAAACCGCGAGCAATTTTGGCCTTAGGGGCGGTGGCCGCTCGCAGTCTTCTCCTCCAACAAGTCCCTTTATCTAGGCTCCGAGGAAGACCCTACGAGATAGACGGCATCCGCGTGGTGGTCTCCTATCATCCGGCTTATCTCTTGCGAAACCCTGCGGCTAAAAAGGCTGCCTGGGAGGACTTGCAACTCTTTCGGAGCCTCCTTTCTGGAGGAGCCCGGTGAAAAGTCTCCTCGTGGTGCTTCTCTGGGTAGGGCTGTCGCGTCCTGTACAGGCTGCTCCGCGGCCCCTCCTTTTAGTAAAGCTGGACGACGCCATCACCCCGGTTTCGGCCAATTTCCTTTTGGAAAGCCTGGCGGAGGCCCGTCAAAGGGGCTGCCAAGCGGTGATCTGGGAGATCGATACCCCGGGAGGGCTGGTAGAGTCCACCCGCAAGATCGTCAAGGCCATGCTTTCTTCGCCGATCCCGGTGGTGGTTTATGTAGCCCCGGCCGGGGCCCGAGCGGCTTCTGCGGGAACCTTTATTGTTCTCGCTTCGCACCTGGCGGCCATGGCCCCGGGGACCCATCTGGGGGCGGCCCATCCGGTAACTCTTACCGGACAAAAGATGGACAAAAAGACCCTACAAAAGATCGAAAACGACCTCGTGGCCTGGGCCCGGAGTCTAGCCCGGTTGCGGGGACGCAATGAGGACTTTGCTCGGAAGGCGGTCCTGGAGAGCCAGACCCTCACCGCAGAGGAGGCCCTCAAGGAACATGTGGTGGAGATCCTGGCCTCCGATCTCCAAGACCTGCTTCGAAAAATGGATGGCCGCACGCTCCGTCTTCTCCAGGAGAAAGTCATCCTGCACACCGAGGGAGCGGTCCTTATTCCCTTTCGCGAGGATCTCAAGACCCGTATCCTGCGTATCTTGGCCCACCCTCAGGTGGCCTATTTTCTCTTGATGCTGGGGCTGGCTGGACTCTATTTCGAGCTTTCCCATCCCGGGGCCGTACTCCCTGGAGTACTCGGGGCCGTGGGGCTGGTCCTGGCCCTCTTCGCCTTACAAATTCTTCCGGTAAATTATGCCGGGCTGATTCTTATCCTTCTGGCGGCCCTTCTCTACTTTCTGGAGATCAAGATCGCTAGTTATGGACTCCTGGCGCTGGCTGCCACTATCTGCCTCCTTCTGGGTTCCCTCATGCTTTTCGGGAGGAATCCCCCGGGGCTGCGTCTCTCTTACGGATTTTTACTTCCGGTGGTGGGGGTGGTAAGCCTCTTTTTCCTCACGGTGACCTATCTAGCAGCCCGGGCCTTAAGGCGGCGGCCCATTTCTGGGGCCGAGGGGCTCCTAGGTCAGGAAGGACAGACCTTGACCGAGGTAGGGCCTGAAGGAGGGGAAATTTTCGTTTGCGGAGAGATCTGGCGGGCTGAAGCCGAGAGGGTCATTCCTCCTCGCACTCCAGTGCGCGTAGTGGCGCAAAAGGGACTAAAAGTGCGCGTAGAACCTTTAAAGTGAGATTTCCGAAAAAGTATGAACTTGATGGGAAGTGAGGGCGAGCTTCAACGAAACTTAAAGAACGTGGGTGTGGAAAAGGTTGCGTTGTTTGGAGGGAGGCTGGAAATCTTCCAACCCCGGAGGGGGTATCGTTTTTCCCTGGAGGCCCTCCTCGTGGCCGGCTTCGTGCGTCTGCGGGGCCGGGAGCGGGTGCTGGACCTGGGAGCGGGATGCGGGGTGATTGCCGCGGTTCTGGCCCTGCGCTATCCGGCCGCCAGGATAGTGGCCCTGGAGATCCAAGAGATCCTCGTGCGGGCTCTCGGACTTACCGTACAGGAAAACGACCTCCGGGCTCGGGTCTTTCCGGTGAGGGGGGACCTGCGGCGGCTTCCTTTAAAGGCCGGTTGCTTTGAAGCCGTGGTGGCCCATCCCCCCTTCAAACCCCCGCAAAGCGGGCGTATTCCTCCGGAGACCTCCCACCTCCTGGCACGTACGGAGATCCTGGCCAGCCTAGAGGACTTCCTCCAGGCCGCCCGTCGGGCCCTCAAGACCGGAGGCCGCCTTTTCATGATCCACACGGCCCTGCGGCTTGCGGAGGTATTGGCAGAGCTGCGTCACCGGGACCTGGCCCCCCGGAGACTGCGCCTGGTGCATCCCGCTCCCGGAGAAGAAGCCCGTTTTTTCCTGGTGGAAGCCGTGGCCGGCGGCCGCTGCGAGACCCGGGTGGAACCCCCGCTCTACCTCCACCAGAGTCCAGGAGGAGCGTATTCACCGGAACTCAAGTACTTTTTCGAGCGGCCTGAAGAAGGGTTCGGCCCCAGGCCCTAAAGGCCTCCCGCAATTCCGGATCTTCGATCACCTGGACCGCGGCCTCTAGCCTTCTTTCCTCTTCCGGCCTTAAAGGGGGGCGCCACCCCCTTCGGGAGCGAGATCTCCGCGGAGGCCGGGCTATCTTAAAGCGAATCTCCCGGAAAAGGGGCTCTCCGGCTCGCTGGTTGAGGAGATGGAGAAGACGGGGTGTCTCAAAGCGTAAGGCGGTGGCCCAGAGGGAGTCCGTAACCCCCAAGATGAGCCTACCGTGAGCAAAAGAAAGTGGCCAGGTGCGGGAGGCTACCTCCGGTCCCACGAGCTCCTCCCAATCAAAAAGGACCTCCCAGGCTCGCAGACGCTCCCGCCAACCGGGAAGAGAAGAAAGCCGGGCCAGGACTTCTCCCAAGGCCTCCACCCTAAAGGGCCTCCCTTACCTCTTTCAACTTGGACTCCAGGAAACTCCGGATCTCGGAAAGACGCTCCGGGCTGCGGGCCTCGAAGCGCAACACCAGGACCGGCTGGGTGTTGGAGGCCCGCACCAGCCCCCAGCCGTCGGGGAAGACCACCCGGGCCCCGTCCACATCGATCACCTCAAGCCCCTCTTCCTTTAGCTTTCGGGTAAGTCGGTGTACCACCTCGAATTTGATCTCCTCCGGGCATTCCACGCGGATCTCCGGGGTGCTGTAAGTCTCAGGGAGCCGGGCCCTCCAGGCCGAGAGGGGTTCGGAACGCTCGGAAAGGATCTCCGCCAGACGCAGACTGGCGTAAACTCCGTCGTCGAAGCCGAACCAGCGGTCGGCAAAGAAGATGTGCCCGCTCATCTCCCCGGCCAGCAAGGCCCCGGTCTCCTTCATCTTGCCCTTGATGAGGGAGTGGCCGGTCTTCCACATGAGGGGTCGGCCTCCTAGCCGCTCGATCTCCTCGTACATTACTTGCGAACACTTGACCTCCCCGATGATGGTGGCTCCAGGATGTTCCGCAAGCACCTTTTCCGCAAAGAGGATAAGAAGTTGATCCCCCCAGAGGATTTCTCCCTTTTCGTCCACCACTCCCAGCCGGTCGCCGTCACCATCGTAGCCCACCCCGAGGTCTGCCCCGATCTGCAGCACCTTCTCCCTCAACATCTGGAGATTTTCCGGAACCACCGGGTCAGGATGGTGATGAGGGAAGGTCCCGTCCACCTCGCAGAAAAGACAGGTGACCTCGCAGCCCAAGCGTTCAAAGACCTCCGGGGCCGTGAGGGCACAGACCCCGTTTCCCGGATCTAGCACCACTTTTAAGGGACGGGCCAGTCGAATGTTCTTTACTAGGTATTCCTTGTAAGGTGCAAGGGCCTCGAGTTCGCTAAGCTCCCCGGAACCTTCCTCGAAGTCCTCTTTCTCGATCAAATCATGAAGGGCCCGGATCTGTGGTCCGTAAAGGGTTTCTTTTCCCACGCAGAGCTTGAGCCCGTTCATATCCGGGGGATTGTGAGAGCCGGTGACCTGTATACCCCCATCGTAGCCCTCAAAATAATGTAAGGCGAAGTACATCACCGGGGTGGGGGTGAGCCCGATATTGGCCACGGAGACTCCGGTCGAAAGGATGCCCTCGATCAGGGCCTGCTGGAGCTCTGGGCTGGAGAGACGCCCGTCTCGACCACAGATCACCCTTCGCCCTCCCCTGCGCCGGATAACCGTCCCGTAAGCCCGCCCCAGGAGCCTCAACACCTCGGGAGTAAAGTCTTGGTCCACCTTCCCCCGGATATCGTATTCCCGAAAAATGTAAGGACTGACCTTCATCTCTTACCTCCTCAGACCTCTGCGAAATCTTATGGCTTTTTTCCTAACCCAATCTCTTTTTGAGATCCTTTATGCGAAGCTCCAGATAGCGCTGGCCTTGAAAGTCGGAAAAGACGGGACTGGCTGCCAGCCACAAACCACCCCCTTCTAACAAGGATAAGGACTTTTCTCCCAGATTGAAGCCGATGGCCGAAAGTCCGGCACCCTCCTGCCAGAGGGTAAAACGGAGGTGTTTCTCCCCTACCAGCCGGGCTCCCCGCACTTCAAAGTCCGAAAGGGCCAAGACCGGCTCGGGATTGCCCGGTCCGAAGGGGCCCAGGCGCTCGAAGGTCTCCAAGAAGTCCGGTTTCAGGAGTTCTCCCACCCGGGCCGTGGCCTCCAGCTCCAGTCGAGGGGCGAGCTCCTCCAGGGAAAGGCCCTTTTCCGCCAATATTTCCTCTACGGCCTTTCCCAAGGACCGCCCAAAGGCCTCTTCCTTCTCTAGGGAGAGCTTCACCCCTCCGGCTGCCGGGTGTCCCCCGAAGGAGAGAAGATCCTCCCGCGCCCGCCGAAAGGCCTCATAAAGATCCACCTCCGGAACGCTTCTCCCTGAACCCTTCAAGATCTCTCCCTTGCGGGCCAGAAGGACCACCGGGCGATAGAGTTCTTCCACCAGCTTGCTGGCTACCAGGCCCAGCACCCCCAGGGGCCAGTCTCCGGAAAGGACCACCGCCGGGGGGATGCGGTCCAAGACCGCCAGCTTTTCCCGGGCCTCGCGGAGCACCGCCTCCTCCACCCTCTGGCGTTCCGCGTTGCAACGGTTGAGCTCCTGGGCCAATTCCTCAGCCTGGGCCGGATCCTCGGTTACCAGAAGCTGAAAGGCCGGAAGGGCCTCTCCTAGACGGCCCGCGGCGTTGAGGCGCGGAGCCAGGCGGAAGGAGATCTCCTCCGGCCCCACGACCCCGTTTACCCCGGAGACCCTTTTCAGGGCCTGAAGGCCAGGCCTTTGGGTTTCGGAGAGTTCTTGAAGCCCGAAAAAGGTGATAAGACGGTTTTCCCCCCGCAGGGGGACCATGTCAGCCACCGTGGCCAGGGCCGCCAGATCCAGGTAGCGCCGGAGATTGGGCACGGGATTCGGGCCGAAGAAGCCCTGCTCGTAGAGGTACTTTCTCAAGGCCCGCACCAGGGCCAGGGCCACGCCTGCCCCGCAAAGATCGTAAAAGGGAGAGCTTTGAGGGGTGCGTTTTCCCGTGACCACGGCCTCGGCCGAAGGAAGGGAGGGAGGTAGCTCGTGGTGATCGGTCACAATCACCGAAAGCCCTAGCCGTCGGGCCTCGGCCACGGCCTCATGCGCGGTGATTCCACAGTCCACGGTGACCACCAGGCGTACCCCTTCTTCCCGGAGGTAGGGCAGGAGCCGAGCGTGGAATCCGTAGCCTTCGCGCTCCCGATGGGGGAAAACGACCTTCGCCCGGGCCCCGATTTCCCGGAGAAAGGTATAAAGGATAGCTGTCCCGCAGAGACCGTCGGCGTCATAGTCACCGTAAAGGCCTACGGGACGCCCGGCCTGAATCTCCCGGGCCAATAAGCGTACCGCCTCTAGCATATCTGGAATCTCGAAGGGGTCGGCAAAGTCTGTAAGACGGGGGTAGAGGAAGGAGTGGGCCTCCGCGGGATCGCTCAGGCCGCGATTGGCCAGAAAGATGGCCAGGAGCCGGGGAAAGCCTCCTTCGCGCCGTAGAACCTCCACGGACTCCGGCGGGGGGAGGCGAAAGATCCAGCGCCAAGACCTTTCCATACCCTCCTCCAAGCCTCTCAGATCCGTGATATCCTGTCAAGGGATGGAGGGCCCGCTGGAAAGTTCTCGGGTGAAGATTCGGGTGCATACCCGGAGATTGGCCTTCTTAAGGTATGTGCTCGAGGGGTGTGGGCACCTAGCCCTCCCGGTGACCCTCGCTCCCCAGGAAGGGCTGGTGGAACTCCTCCTCTCCCCGGGGGAGGAGCCCCGGTGGGAGGCCCTCTGGGAGGACCTAGCCTCTTGGGTCAACGGCCAGCCTGTCCGAACTCGAACTCCACCAGACTGACCTCTTTCACCTGAGGGCCGTAAAAAAAGGTTATGCGGCTAGCCAAGGCCTCCTTGAAGCGTCTTACCCCGTCTCGGCGTTGGAGGTCCTGATAAGGGAAGGCTTGGAGGGTGTCCAGGATCAAGGTAGCCAGCTTTCCGCGGTGGGTCTCCAGATAATAGGCCGCCTTCCGGTTGGGGGCCTCGACTACCACGCTTACCCGCACGTATCTCCCGGGAGGGGCGTTCCGGGGCGAGGCCACAATGTCTTCAATAAGGACCTGAGTAGGGGTGAGCCGCCGCCGGAGATCCTGCAGGGCCCGGCGAGAGGCCCTCTCTTTAAGCACATCAAAGGGCAAGGCCCGGATCATGGAAAGGGGCTCCCCGGAAGGTCGGCGCAGGCGAACCAAAAAGTTCTTTACCGAAGTCCACTTAAAGACCAGAAGGAGGACGACGCTCACCAAAAAGAGGAGGGAGAAGACCTTAAGGTAGCGGTTCATGGGAACGGAAACCCTTGAGGGCCAGCTGTCGCAGGAGGAAATCCGCGAGCACCAGGCGCACCATGGCCTCGCAGACCGGGACGATGCGAGGAATAGCCGAGACATCATGCCTTCCGCCAATGCGGATGGTGACCGGCTCCCCGCGTTCGTTAATCGTCTTCTGCTCCTTGGCGATACTGGGTATGGGTTTGACCGCCACCCGACAGAGGATTTCCTGCCCGGAGGAGATCCCGGCCAGCACCCCTCCAGCGTTGTTGGAGAGAAAGCCCTCCGGGGTAAGGGGGTCGTTGTTCTCCGAGCCGGTCTTCTCCGCGGCCCTAAAGCCCGAGCCGATCTCCACCCCTTTTACCGCCCCGATACCCATAAGGGCCTTGGCTAACTCGGCGTCCAGTTTGTCAAAGACCGGTTCTCCCAGCCCTGGAGGCACCCCGGTGGCCCGTACCTCCACGATGCCCCCGAGACTATCTCCCTCACGGCGGGCCTCCTCGATGCGGCGACACATTTGCGTGTAGGCCTCGGGGTCAGGACAAAAGAGGTGGTTGCGTTCAGCCTCTGCGGGGTCCCATTTTTCCGCCCGCACTCCCCCCAGGGCCACGGTAAAGGCCCGGACCTCTATCCCGTAAGAGGCCAAGAGCTTGCGGGCCACGGCCCCGGCCGCCACCCGAGCCACGGTCTCCCGGCCACTGGCCCTCCCTCCGCCCCGCCAGTCCCTCCGACCGTACTTCCAATAGTAGGTGCAGTCTCCATGCCCCGGACGAAAGACCTCCTTCAAGGGCTCGTAAGCCGAGGAACGGGGGTCTTTATTCCAGATGACTAGGGCGATGGGGGTCCCCAGGGTAAAACCTTCAAAGACCCCGGAAAGGATCTCCACTCGGTCCGGTTCCCTGCGGGGGCTTTCTCCCAGGTGTTTCCCCGGCCGCCGTCTCTCGAGATCCTGCTGGATGTCCTCCTCGCAAAGGGGAATCCCGGGAGGGCAACCGTCGATCACCGCCCCTAGCGCCCGTCCGTGAGACTCCCCAAAGGTGGTAACGCGGAAAAGCCGACCGAAGGTATTGCCGCCCATTTTTCTTCACCAGGGGCTCCCCAGCCCTTTCAGTTAAGGGCTTCGCCCCAAAGTTTACCCCTACTTTTTCAAGGGTCTCTTCCAGAAGTAGAGGGCCTCCTCCGGCCCCCAAAGACGGGCTAGGAGGAGGAAAAACCCTCCGCACAGGGGAATGAGAACCCACACCGGCACTCTATCTTTCAGGATTGCCGCCTCCACACCCATGAAAAAGGTAGCCCCTAGGATCTTCCCTAAGCCTAACAGGAATCTTCGGGAGAGCAAACAGGAAAGGCGGAACTGGAGTAGGGTTAGGAGAAAGAGGCACTGGGCTGCCAGGGAGACCGCGGTCCCCAGGGCAATGGCCTTGTAATGGAGAAGGGGTAAGGTGAGGAGGATCACCAGGAGGTTAACCCCTACGGCAAGCAGACTGGAGAGCGCGGGAAGGAGGGTGTTCCCCAGGGCGTAATACACGGGGACGATCACCTTGGTGGCCCCGTAGAAGGGAAGTCCTAGGGCGAAGAGGGAGAGGGCCTGGGCGGTGTGCAGAGTGTCGGAGGGAAGAAAACGCCCGTGCTCAAAGATCAGACGCACGATGGGTTGGGAAAGGAGGGCTAGCCCGGCGGCGGAGGGCAGAGAAAGGCTCAGCCCTACCAGGAGAGAAGAGGAAAAGCTCTCCTGCAGGGCCTTCAGGTCTCCCCGGGCCACCTCGCGGCTGGCCGTAGGAAGGAGGGCCAGGGAAAGGCCCACTCCGAAAAGTCCTAGGGGCACGTACATCAGGCGGAAGGCGTAAGCCAACCAGGAGACGGCTCCCTCCCCGCAGGAGGTGGCAAAATAGGTGTTCAAAAAGACGTTGAGCTGCACCGCCGAAAGCCCCAGCACCGAGGGGCCTACCAGGCGGAGGGTTTCCTTTACCGCAGGAGAGTGGAAGGCTGGTCTCAAGCGGAAGGAGAATCCCTTGCGGGCCAGGAAGAGGCCGTTGAAGCCCATCTGAAAGGCCCCTCCGAGGAGGACTCCCACGGCAAAACCGGCCACCGCCGGGAGTCCCAGTAGGGGGAAGAGAAAGTAAAGGGCCAGGCCCCCGGTAATGGTCAGGAGGTTGAAGAGGGCCGAGGAGAGGGCCGGCCAGAAGAAGACGCCCAGGGTGTTGAGCATGCCGGCCAGGATGGCTGAAAGACTGATAAAAAGGAGGAAAGGCCACATGATGCGGGTGAGGAGCACGGTCAGGGTGAACTTGTGCGGGAAGTTGTGAAACTTGGGGGCGATGAGCCCCACCACCTGGGGGGCCAGGACTTCCCCCAGGAGGACCACCCCTAGGACCAGGGTTCCGAACACGGTGAGGGCCTCGCGGGCGGCCTCGAAGGCCACGGCCTTCCCCTCCTTTTCCCAGGTAGCGCTAAAGACCCGGGTGAAGGCCATCCCCAAGGCCCCCTCGGCGAAGAGATCGCGCAGGAGATTGGGGATGCGGTAGCCCACCACGAAGGCGTCCATTTCTCGGCCTGCTCCTAAGAAGGCCGCCAGCACCTGCTCCCGCACCAGTCCCAAGAGGCGGCTCAGGATGACCGCCGCCGTGACAGACCGTGCTCGGTGGGCTATCTTTTGGCCAGACTTGGAGGGGGAAAGCTTTTCGGCCTGCACGCTGGTAGGCTATAATAAAAACACCCTTTTGGGGAGGACCGAGATGCCCATTGCCACCATCGAAGAAGCCCTGGAGGAAATTCGGTCCGGACGCCTGGTGATCGTGGTGGACGACGAGGATCGGGAAAACGAGGGCGACTTGGTGATGGCTGCGGAAAAGGTCACCCCGGAGGCCATAAACTTCATGGCCAAATACGGGCGCGGGCTCATCTGCCTCACCCTCACCCCTGAGGACGTGGAACGCCTCCAGCTCCCCCTTCAGCCCCGCCGCCACGGCTCCCGCTTTGACACGGCCTTCACCGTCTCCATCGAGGCCCGCTACGGGGTGACCACCGGGATCTCGGCTTACGATCGGGCCCATACCATTCGGGTGGCCATTGACCCGGAGAGTGGTCCAGAGGACATCGTGACCCCGGGGCATGTCTTTCCCATCCGGGCCCGGGAGGGTGGGGTCCTGGTGCGGGCCGGGCATACGGAGGCCTCGGTGGATCTGGCCCGCCTGGCCGGTCTGCGCCCGGCAGGGGTGATCTGCGAGATCATGAAAGACGATGGGACCATGGCCCGCCTTCCGGACCTCGAAAAGTTTGCCGCCGAACACGGACTCAAGATCATCACCATTCGGGACCTCATCGCCTACCGCCTGCGCAACGAGAGCCTGGTCAACTGCGAGGTGGAGACCCGGCTCCCCACCCCCTGGGGGGAGTTCCGCCTTTACGCCTACACCAATCAGGTGGATCCCTTTACCCATGTGGCCCTGGTCATGGGAGAGGTCAACGAGGATCCCATCCTGGTGCGGGTGCATTCGGAGTGCCTCACCGGGGATGTCTTTGCCTCCCTGCGGTGTGACTGCGGGCCTCAGCTCTTCCGGGCCCTAGAGATGATCGCCGAGGAGGGCCGAGGGGTCCTCCTTTATCTGCGGCAGGAGGGCCGAGGGATCGGCCTCCTCAACAAACTGCGGGCCTATCGGCTCCAGGACGAAGGGAAGGACACGGTGGAGGCCAACCAGGCCCTAGGCTTCAAGGCGGATCTCAGGGACTACGGCATAGGGGCCCAGATCTTGCGCGACCTGGGAGTGCGGCGCATGCGCCTTATGACCAACAATCCCAAAAAGATTGTGGGTCTTGAGGGTTACGGTCTCAAGGTAGTGGAACGGGTGCCTATAGAGATCCGTCCCCACGACGAGAATTACCGCTACCTCAAGTGCAAAAAGGAGAAAATGGGGCACCTTTTGAGCTTTTTCGACTATCAGGAGGCCTGTCATGAGAGAGGTTCAGGGACGGTATCGCGGCGAAGGGGTTAAGGTGGCCATCGTGGTGGGGCGTTTCAATTCCTTCATCAGCAAGGAGCTTCTGAAGGGGGCCTTTGACGCCCTCTTTCGTCACGGGGTGCGGGAAGAAGACGTGACCGTGGTCTGGGTGCCAGGTTCCTTTGAGATCCCGCTAGTGGCCAAAAAGTTGGCTCTTAGCGGTCACTATCAGGCGGTGATCTGTCTGGGGGCCATTATTCGGGGAGCCACCCCTCATTTTGAATATGTGGCCTCGGAGTGCGCCAAAGGAATAGCTCAGGTCTCTTTGGAGACCGGGGTCCCGGTGATCTTTGGGGTCCTCACCACCGACACCATTGAGCAGGCCGTGGAAAGGGCCGGCACTAAGGCAGGAAACAAGGGCTTTGAGGCTGCCATGGCCGCCCTGGAAATGGCTGACCTGGTCTCCCAACTCTGACCGGCGAGGCTTTCCTGCCGAAGGCGCGAAGTCCTCGCGGGGAGATGAGCCAGGGGAGCAAGCCCGCAAAAAATGGGGGTCAGACATAAGGGGCGGCAGATTGCGGTGCAGGTCCTCTATCAGTGGGATGTGGCCGGGGTGCCTCTTGCGGAGGCCCTGGCCACCTATCGGGAGCATCTAAATCCTGCGCCTGAGGCCTTTGAATTCGCCCGGGAGTTGGTAGAAGGAGTCCAAGAAAAGAAAGAGCTTCTCGATACCCTCATCTCCCGCTACTCCCGCCACTGGCGTCTGGAAAGGATGCTGGCTACGGACCGTAACATTTTACGCCTGGCCACCTACGAGCTTCTCTTTCGGCCGGATATCCCCCCTAAGGTGAGCCTGAACGAGGCCGTGGAGCTGGCCAAGGAATTCGGAAGCGAGGACTCCCCGGCCTTCGTGAACGGCATCTTAGACGCCATCTACCGGAACGAGGTCCGTCCCCAAGAGGCCTAGGCCTTCCCCCTTGCTCTGCTTTTTTCAGGGAATTATATGTTTGACGGGTATGGCGGCCTTAGTGGAAGCCCAAGACCTAGTTATGGTCTACGGGACGCTCCGGGCGGTGGACGGGGTCTCCTTCCAGGTGGATCGGGGGGAGATCCTCGGGCTTCTGGGACCTAACGGGGCTGGGAAGACTACCATCCTCCGTATCCTCTCCACCCAGATCGTTCCCACCCAGGGAAAGGTCTTTTTGTCTGGGGAAGATGCCCTTCTGCATCCCGAAAGGGTGCGGGCCTTTTTCGGATATCTTCCGGAGACCCCTCCTCTCTACGAGGACATGGAAGTGCGAGAGTACCTGCAATTCGTGGGCGAGGCCCGGGGGCTTTCCGGAAGGCGCCTTTCCGAGCGCTTTTCCTGGGTGGTGGAGGTCTGCGGGCTTTCCGGAGTCCTGCGCCAGCCGGTGAGGGAGCTCTCTAAGGGATATCGCCAGAGGGTGGGGCTGGCCCAGGCCCTTATACATGATCCCCCCATCCTTATCCTGGACGAACCCACCACCGGGCTGGATCCCCTACAGATTGCGGAGATGCGGGCCTTGATTCGGGAACTCTCCCGGGAAAAGGCCGTGGTCTTTTCCTCGCACATCCTGCAAGAAGTGGAGGCCCTGGCGGATCGGGTCTTCATCCTCAACCAGGGCAGAGAGGTGGCCTCTGGAACTCGGGAGGAGATTTACCGCCGCGTCTTTCCGCAGCCGGTCTTCCGCGTGGAGCTGGAAGGAGAATTCTCCGACTGGAGGGCCTTTCCCGAAGTCCTCGAGGTGGAAGAGATAGGGGTAGGGGCCTATCGGGTGGTGTGCGCTCAGGAAGGGCTCTTCCAGAGTCTTTGTGAAAAAGGGATCCGCGTGCGGGCCTTTTATCCGGAAAGGCTCTCCCTGGAGGAACTCTTCCTGCGGCTTGTGGGAGAGGGCTCATGAGACCCCTTTGGGTGATCTTTAAAAAGGAATTCTTCGGCTATTTTCGCTCTCCCCTGGCCTACATCTTCGCCGTGGCCTTTCTTCTGGTGGCCAACGGGCTTTATCTCAATACCTTTTTCCTGGCCCGGGTCTGTGATCTCCGGGCCCTTTTCGGATTTTTACCCTTCCTTTTACTGGTCTTCATCTCCGCCCTCACTATGCGTCTTTGGGCCGAGGAACGCCGGGGAGAGACCCTGGGCCTCCTCCTGAGTTTCCCCTTCTCCCCGGCCTATACCGTGCTGGGAAAATTTCTGGGGGCCGTAGCCTTTGGAGCGGTGGTCCTCTCCGGGACCCTGGTCCTGCCGGTGATGCTGGCCTTTTTGGGAGATCCCGATGGCGGGGCGCTGGTTGCGGGTTACCTGGGGACGCTCCTCCTTCTGGCCTTTTACGTGGCCCTGGGACAGTTCGTTTCGGGACTCTTTACCGAGCAGATCGCGGCCTTTGTGGTCACTGCGGTGGCGGGGCTTGCGGCCTATCTCCTAGGCACGGATCTGGTCTCCTCCTCCCTCGAGTCCTGGCTCCCGGGAGTGGGGGCCTTTCTGCGGGAGGCCCTAGGGACCGGCCCGCATCTGGCCCCCTTTGTAAAGGGGGTGGTGCCCCTTTCCGGGGTGCTCTTCTTTCTCCTCTACGTGGGGATCTTCCTCCTTCTCAACTACTTTACCGTGGCCCATTACCTGCGCTATTCCCGCCGCTCCCTCTTAGCCCCTACGGCCCTTCTCCTTATCCTCTGCGGCCTTTTTGCCGAGGCCCTGCTCTCAGAGGTGCGCCTCCCCCGGATCGACCTTACAGAAGAAAAGCTCTACACCCTTTCCCCGGTGACCCGCAAGGTCCTAGCCCGGCTGAAGGCCCCTCTGCGCATCACCTACTATGTCTCCGCCCGAGAGAAGCTCCCTCCGACCATGCGTAATCTTTCTCAAGAGGTGCGGGCTCTCTTGGAGGAGTTGCAGGCCCTGAGCCCTCGCGTGAAATACGCGGTGGTGGATCCGGAGCGCGACCCAGATCTGGCCAGAAAGCTCCGGGATCGGGGTATCGAACCCTTTGCCGTCCAGACGGTGGAACGAGACCGGGTAAGCCTGCGCCGAGTCTACAGCGCCTTGGCCCTTTCTTATCTGGACAAGCCGGAGGAGGTGATCCCTCAGATAGTTCCGGAATCGCTTTCTACCTTGGAGTACGATCTGGTTTCCCGCATCTATAAGCTTACCCTCAAGGAGAAACCTGTGGTCACTCTTTTGGAGAGTTCCGGGGGCTTTGGAAGGCCCTCTTATCAGACGGCACGCAAGATCTTGGAAAGTTTAGGCTTTGAGGTCAAGGGCACCCCTCTTACCCAGAAGAATCCCCTGCCGGAAAAAACGCGCCTTCTTTTGATCCTTTCCCCGGGAAAGCTCAATGACCGGCAGCTCTTTGAGATTGGTCGTTTCTTGCACCAAGGGGGAGCGGTGCTGGTGGCGGCTTCGGCTGCCCGTTTTTCTTACAATCCCACCCCTGACGGCCGAATCTTGGCCACGCCCTTTCCCGAGGACTTGAGCATAAACAAGCTCCTGCGGGAATACGGTTTGACCATCGAGAAGGCCATCCTTTGCGATGAACAGCAGGTGACCATGGCCGTCTCTCAAGAGCGGGAGATGGGGATCTTTCGGGCCCTGGTCCATGTGCCGGTGAACTTTCCCATGCAGGTTCAGGTCCTGGCAGCGGAGATGAATAACCGCCTTCCGGTGACGCACGGCCTGAATGCCTTGCTTTTCCTGTGGGGAAGCCCGCTGGCGGTGAAAGAGGAGCCCCTGCAAAAGGCCGGGCTCCGCTTGACCCCCCTCTTTTATTCCTCTCCCCGGGCCTGGACGGAAAAGGTGGAAATAGGGGCCTTTTCGGAGGAAGACTTCCGTCCCCCGAGCCGTCGTCAGCGCTATCTCCTCGCGGCCCTGCTGGAGGGGCCTTTCTCCCTTCCTTTCGGGGGAAAAGTTCCCCCTTGGCCGGGTAAGAAGAAGACAAACCAGAAGAAGGGATCCCCTTCGACTCCTTCCCCTAAAGCAGCCGCTAAACCAGGGAGATTGGTGGTGGTGGGTTCCGGGGCCATGTTTGCCGACGGCCTCATCGAGATCTTCGACAACGCCCTCCTCCTGGCCAATCTTTCCGAGGCCCTGGGGCTTTCCGGGGATCTTCTTTCCTTGCGGGCGCGGCTGCGGCCGGTGCGTTATATTCGCGAAGTGTCCGCTGGAGAGAAGCTCTTTTGGCGCCTTTTCTGTATGGGAGGGCCTCCGCTTCTCTGGATCCTCTTGGGCCTGGCCTTCTTTGGACATCGCCGTCGGGCCCGGGAGAGGGCTTCGGGAGGTAATCTATGAGCTCGCGTAATCTTCTTTTCCTCTCGGGGCTCTTTCTCATCCTGGTCCTCATGTATTTTATTGTGCAGCGGGCCCAACGCCCGGAGACCCCGAGAGAAAGAGTTTTCGTTCGGGTGGGACAGCCGAGCTGGGCCGAAGCAGACGAGGTGCGGGTCTGGCTCGGCCGGAACAAGTCGCAGGGATTTCGCCTGATCTTTCAGGACGGGCGCTGGGAGATAAGGCCCCTGGGGGAAAAAGGGTTCCC
Source organism: Thermodesulfatator sp. (assembly GCA_003978075.1). Classification (GTDB taxonomy): domain Bacteria; phylum Desulfobacterota; class Thermodesulfobacteria; order Thermodesulfobacteriales; family Thermodesulfobacteriaceae; genus Thermosulfurimonas_A. The sequence goes on from QOAM01000083.1 coordinate 16,686, forward strand.
GCGGCCGGCCAAGGAGGGACTGGTGCGCAAACTTTTGCAAGATTTAGCCCATCTTTCCGGGGAAAGGCGTATGCAGGGAAAGGCCTTCTGGGCGCGCGTGGCTTTGACCCCGGAAGCGGCCCTTCACCTGGAAGGTTTTAGAGAAGGCCAAAGGCTTTTCACCCTTTTAGTGGGAAAACGCGGACCCTATTGGGAGAGCTCTTTTTTCCGTCTGGAAGGCTCGGAGGTGATCTATTTGGCCCCGGAGAACCTCCTGGCCCGTTTCGAGATCTGGAAAGAGACCCCGGAGGCCCCCAAGATCGACCCCTGGGTGGACCTCACCGTCTTGTCTCCTCCCCCTTCCCGGGTGAGATCCTTGGTCCTTTATCAGGGAAAGAAGGAGCTCTTTCGCCTGGAGCGCGGAAAGGAGGGGTATCTTCTTCAAAAGGGAGGAAAAACCCGCAAGATTTCCGCGGAAGAGGTGGAGCGCCGCCTGCGGGAGGTCTTTCCCCTCTTTGCTCAGGCGGTGGTGGCCCCTCGGAAGTTTACCCCCCGCTTTCGCCTGGTGGTGAAGACCGACCTGCGCCAAGAGGAACTTCTGGTGGGACCTTGGGGAAAGAAGAGCGTTCTCGCTCGGCGCGGGCCTTATCTCTTTCGCCTCAAGGCTGAAAACTGGCAAAAGATAGAAAAGCTTCCCGAAAAGTTTCAAGAGACCCCTTAAAAATTCCTAAAGGTTTAAACGGGGAACCCCGAGTTCAGTATTTATCGATTCACTTTGAAGGGCGGCGGCCCTTACGTAGGATTCGCCGGTCTCCTACACGGAGGGTGATCTTCTCCCGATCGAGATACTCCAAGAGAGGAATGAGGTACTTGCGTGAGGCCCCGCCGGTGAGCTTCCGGAAGTCGCCCACGGAAAGCTCCGAGTGGCTCTCAAAGTGCTTCAGGACCAGCTCTTTGGCCCGCTCCAGGGTCTTTCGATGGAAAAAGAGCTTTTCCGAAAGACGCACCAGGGTGCCTTCCTGGACCAACACCTCGAACATATCCTGAGCCAGTTGAGGCTTCTCCCGAAAGCGGGAGAGGGCCTCTTCGGGTTCCGGAGGAATAAAGCCCCCTTGAAGAAAGACCTCTTCCACTTTCTTTTTCAGGGCTTCGGCCTCCTCGGGAAGGACGGGTTGGTGTTCTGAAAGTCGCAGATATTCCCTTTCAGCTACCAAGCGGCCCTCGGAGAGGAGCTCCGAAAGGGCTAGCTCAAAGGTGCGGGGGTGGGCAGCGGAGGAGACCCGGGCCCGGAGCTCCTCTCGGCTGAGCCCGGGTTTCAAAGGAAAGCGTTCGTGGAATTTTCTCAGGGCCTGGAGGATTTCCTCTTTAAAGACCTCAAACCTGGTGCGTAAAAGCCAGAGATCTTCCTCTTCTCCAGAGACGCGGACTAGCTCCGGAGAGAGCTTTTCCACCAAGCTCTTGAACTGGGGGCCGTAAGCCGGAAGACGAGGACCCAGGGCCGAGGTCTTCAGGCCCATGAGTCCGACCCTCTCCAGGTGATAGCGCAAGACTTCTTCCGGATTTGTGGTGGTCAGGCGTTCCAGCTCTTCCCGTTCCCAAGGCTTGGTGCGTTTACGACGGTGGGCTAAGGGGTTCAGCACCCGACCTCCCCCTACGGTCACTAGAGGAGAGCCCGCTCGAAGCACAAAACGATCCCCTCGCAGACAGACTACGGCCTCGGATAGGCGCATCTGGGCCACATCCCGGGCCCCAGGCTCCAGGCGGTCTTTGCCGAAAAGGACCACCTCAGCCATGAGTTCCGCGGTGCCTAAATGAAAGTGAACCTTCTCCAGATTTTTAAGGGGACGCGGAGCACTGGAAAGGTATTGCAACTCCACATCCAGGATGCGGGAAGGTTTCAGGGCCCCGGGTTCAAAGACTACCGAGCCCCGGGAAAGGGCCTCCTTTTCCACTCCTTGTAGGTTGAGGGCTGTGCGCATTCCTGCCAGGGCCTCCTCTCGGTCCTCTCCATGGCTCTGGATGCGCCGCACTCGGGCCCGAAACCCCCCGGGATGAATCTCCACCTCCTCCCCTACCCGCAGGCGTCCAGAGAGGGTGGTCCCGGTAACTACGGTGCCAAAGCCCCTTACGGTAAAGACACGATCCACCGGAAGCCGAAAAGGCCCTTCCACCGAACGGTCCGGAATCCTTTGCACTAGCTGATCCAGGACCTGCACCAGCTCAGAAAGGCCTTCTCCGGTGACCGCGGAAACCGCTACCATGGGGGCCTTCTCCAGGAAGGTTCCTCGCAGGGCCTCCCGAACCTCTTCCGCCACCAGCTCCAGCCACTCCTCATCCACCAGGTCTTTTTTGGTAAGGATTACCAGTCCGGACCTCACCCCCAAGAGTTCGCAGATTTCTAAATGTTCCCGAGTTTGAGGACGCACCCCCTCATCGGCAGCCACCACCAAGGCCACGAGGTCGACCCCTGCGGCCCCAGCCACCATGGTGCGCACGAAACGCTCATGCCCCGGGACATCTACAATGCCCACTCGGGCCCCTGAGGGAAGATCCAGCCGGGCAAAACCTAGCTCAATGGTGATCCCCCGCTCCTTCTCCTCGCGCAAGCGATCCGTATCCACTCCGGTCAGGGCCTTGACTAGGGTGGTCTTCCCGTGATCCACGTGCCCGGCGGTTCCTAGAATAATACGCTTCATACCGGAGCATCCTCGGCCTTGAGTAGCTTTACCCGCCGTCCAAGAAAGAGGCGGGCTACCTCCTCAAAAGCAGGGGTAAGATCGGAAACGAAGATAAGGGGTTCTCCGTCTTTTGCAAGAGATGAAAAATGCTTCCCTTCTACAAAAGCCTGTACCCTCTCCGCCACCTCCTCGGCTGGATCCACCAGTTTGACTCGTCGGCCGGCCTTGGCAGCGATGAGCTTTTTCAGGATCGGGTAATGCGTGCAGCCCAACACTAGGGTGTCTATGCCGCGCATCTTAAGGGGTAAAAGGCACTTCTTGACGATCATCCGGGTCTCGGGTTTCTTTAGCCACCCTTCTTCCACTAGAGGGACCAAGAGAGGACAGGCCCGTCCGTAAACCCGGACTCCCGGATCACGTTCCCGGAAAAGTCTTTCATAGATACGGCTTTCGATGGTGGCCCGGGTCCCGATAACCCCGATCACCTTGCGCCGGGTGAGGGCCAAGGCCTTTTCCACCGAGGGGGTTACCACCTCAAAGATAGGAACTTCTCGAAAGCGGTCTCTGAGGGTGTCGGTGGCCACCGAAGAGGCCGAATGACAGGCCACCACGATCACTTGGGCCCCGCGGCGCAGGAGAAACTCCGTGTCCTCGATGGCGTAACGAATGATGGTCTCCGGACTTTTGGTGCCGTAAGGGGTGCGGGCAGTGTCCCCGAAGTAGAGGAAGCGAAAGCCCGGCAAGCGCCGCATCAACTCTTTAAGGACGGTGAGACCACCAATGCCCGAATCAAAGACCCCGATCAAAGAAGCCCTCGGACCTCCCCGCGCCGGATCTGGAAGAGCCTTAGACGTATGCGACACTCCGGGCAGAACTCTGTTCCTTTGAGATCTACCTCCATGAGGGTGGAGGGGGGATGCATTACGCAGCGGGGATTTGAACAGGGACCAAGGCCTAGGAGATGGCCCAGGGCCCGGATGGCTTCTTTACGCAGACGCTCCACAAAGACATTTTCCGGCTCGGGTCCAAAAAGAAACTCTTGGAGAAGGCGGGCCGAGATCAAGGCCGCCTGAGAAGAAAAACTCACCTCGGTAAAGACTATTGGGGATCTAGGGGAGTAAAGCTCTTCCCCACAAACCCCCAGGACATAATCCACATCCCGAGAGAGGCTGCGCAGATAGTCCACCAGATAGGGGGCGAAGAACTTGCGAAGACGGGGATGAAAGGCCGCAGCCGGAGGAGTGATGGGGCGGGCCAGTTCTAACTCTGCTTGCCAGAAATTGGAAAGATCCTGGAGAAACCTCTCTAGCCAAGGACCGAAGACCCGCCCTATGGGCACCACCAGAATCCTGCGCATAAATCAAGCCCTCAAGAGGGAGAGAGTGCTTTCTTTCTCCTCCGGATCCACAAAAGTTTCCCCCATCCGGCTATTTCAATAATAAGACTCACCTCCCATGATAATGCTTACTTAGTCCCTTCCTTCCCGAGGTTACATTATTTCTGTTAGGTCCAAATTTTACAGAACAATTATCCTCAGGGAAAGGCCTCGACTGGCGTTATTCAGCGGTGCATCCTTCCATCTCTCCTCGTGACTCCTTGGATATTCCAGTCCAAAGTCCCCGGGGATTACAGAGGAAAGTATCCAGAGCTCGCTGTGCATTGCCTGAAACCATAGCGTGAATCGCCTGCTCTTATTTTGCGCCCTCGGGACGAGCCTTGCGGATTCCAAAGAAGCTGTCCCGAAATGTTCACAAAAGCGTCCTCACAGGGCCTCATCGATCTCTCAAGCTTTTCGCAAATTCCCGTCCAAAGGGAGGGGAAGTCATGAAAGGCTTAATGGTTATTCTAGTTTTCTTTCTGATTTGGGAGTTGGCTCCGGTACGGGCGGCCCGGATCAATGATCCGTTGCTCCGGGTCCTGGTGCGCAAGGGGATTCTCACCGAGGAGGAGGCGCTAGAGATCAAGAAGGAAGCGGAGGCCGAGGTCCAGAAGGAAAGAGAGGATGGGGCTCGGGCTGCGGCGAAAAAGGAAGGTTCGGCCCTCCCCCAAGGATTGCGCGGGGTGAAGCTCGGGACCCTCACTTATCTCGACTACACCAACGGATATGGGCCCTTCGATGAGAGAGAAGAACGCGGGGAGAGTTATTTCAGCGTGACCCGAGCCTATTTAAATTTTCAGAAAGAAATTACCCCCTGGCTGTCCTTTCGGCTCACTCCGGATCTTCGGCGAAACGGAAATACCGGAAGCTACACCTTGCGCCTCAAATACGCTTATGCCCAGTTCAAGCTCCCGGATTTGGGCTTTATCACGGATCTCAAGATGGAGCTCGGGCAGGGGCACTTCCCTTGGCTGGACTTTGAGGAGCACCTCAACCCCTACCGCATGCAGGGTTGCATGCCCCGGGAATTCTTCGGCACCTTCAACTCCGCGGACCGCGGGGTCTCCATCGCCGGAAACCTGGGCGGAAGGCTTGACCAGGACTTCGTAAGACAGCTCATGGCCCATTACCCCCTTTTTTACCACTACAGCGGAAAGTACGGGAGTTTTTGGATCTCATACATGAACGGTTCCGGATATTCCAGCCCGGAGGTGAACGAGAACAAGGCCGTGGAGGTGCGGCTCACCCTGCGGCCCTTCCCTCATTCTCTAAAGGGCAGGTTCCCGCTGGCGGGGTTACAATTCAGCTACTTCGGGATTTACGGCGAGGGCAACCGCCAGGTCACCTTCTCTAGGACCGACAAGGAATTCGACGATCCGGATTATAAGGTGCATCTTTTTATGGTCTCCTATCAGCACCCCTGGTTCATGATCGCCGCCCAGTACAGCACCTCCACCAATAAAAACGACGGCTCGTGGGTGCTCTTCAATGACCCGGATAATCCTACTTCTTACGAGGAGATGGAGACCACCCTCTACTCTATTTACGGAGACTTCGTGCTCCCCTTTTTCGAGGAGAGGCTTCATCTCTATATCCGCTGGGACCACTTTGACCCCAATGACCGTAGCGGCTACAATACTCAAGGGGATTTTATCTCCAGCGGAAACGACCAGGCCGACCACTACATCCTGGGTTTGGCTTACTACCTTTCCGGGAACAACATCCTCATGCTGAGCGGGGAGTGGGTGAATTTCGACAAGAACTACCGTATTAGTGCCACCAGGTTTAGCGAGCACTGGGGGGCCTATTCGCCCACCGGCATGGCGGATCTCGACCACGGGTTCCGGATACAGAGCGTAATGCAGATTAGCTTTTAAGGATACCCCGGCCTTTCCTTACACCCCTGTCACAACCTCAACGGATGCGCCAGGATGAAGTATGCGGGAATGATGGGGTCCAACAGCTACCGGAACCCGGCATCATCCGATGGCGGAAATATTTACAGTAAAAGGGAGCTTAAATAAGGTGAAGTTGAAAGGACTTTTCCTCCGAAGTCTCTGGAAAATCTGATAGGAAATGGAAAAGAAGTTTGCGTCACGGATCCTGCTGGTAAAGCTTTCGGCTTTGGGGGATGTGATCCAGGCCCTTCCGGTGCTGGCGGCCTTGAGACGCGCCCAGCCGGAGATGGGCATCGACTGGGTGGTGGAAGAAGAAAACGCCGAGATCCTGCGGGATCATCCTCTGCTGGACCGGCTTCTCGTTTTTCCCCGAAGGCGCATTCTGAGGCTCCTGAGCGCGGGCCGGGTCCGCGCGGCCTGGAGGCTCTGGCGTGCTTTTCTCCGGGACCTCCGGGCCCGAGATTACCCTGTGGTCCTCGATCTTCAGGGCCTTCTGAAAAGCGCCCTGGTGGTGGCGGTCTGCCGGGGAGAGCGCAAGCTAGGCTTTGCCAACCATCGGGAGGGAAGCACCCTCCCCCTCACGGAAAAGCTCCCCCCTTACGATCCGGATCTGCACGCCGTAAGGCGCTATCTCCTGGCAGCCGAGGCCTTGGGCGGAGTGCCCGAGCCGGTGGTCTTTCCCTTGGCGCCTTATCCCTCAGCGGAAAGGGTGGCCCGCAGGTTCGCTCTCCCTTCCCCGCCCTGGCTGGTCTTTATCCCAGCCACCCGGTGGGAGAGTAAGCGCTGGCCGGAAGCCCACTGGCAGGCCCTGGCCCGAAGGATTGAAGGGCTGGGGCTCCCCCTCCTCTGGGTGGGAGGTCCCGGGGATCGGGAGTATGTAGCAGGTCTTGCTAGCCGGGGGATCAATCTGGCCGGGCGCCTTAGCCTCAAGGAATTGGCGGGGATTCTTTCCGGAGCAGCGGCAGTGGTCTCAGTGGACACTGGTCCCATGCACCTGGCCGCGGCCCTGGGCCGACCGGTGGTGGCCCTCTTCGGCCCCACCGCTCCCTGGCGCACCGGGCCTTTCGGGGAAGGACACCGCATTCTGCGTGCCGATCTCCCTTGCTCCCCTTGCTTTCGTCGTCGCTGCCCCGCCCCCCGCTGTGCCCCCCGCTGTATGCAGGAGGTTTCTTGTGGAGAGGTCTTCAAGGCCCTACAGGTTTTGGCTGGCAAAAAGCTCGAAAGCCCGAAGGGCCATAAGTAAAGACCCCTGCGCTTTGAGGGATCAGACCGTAGTGGTCGTCGTTGGAAAGGTAATAAAGGCCGCCGGGGAGACGCACCGGCCCCAGATCTTCCACGGCCCGCGTAGTGGGGGAAAGACCACGCGCCGCTAACTTTTCCAAGAGAGCTAAGGCGTCCACCAAGGCTGCCCGTGACAAATTGAGCGGGATCCCCGCCAGGGAATCTCGGGCAAAAAGGGCCGTGGCAGGAAAGGGATACCCGTAAAGGGAAGGGTGGGTCTGCAAGAATTCCTGGTCCGCTACTGCAGGCCCCAGAAAAAGGGGAAGCCCCAGCCCATAGCGTTCCTTTTCTCGAACCACCTTGAGGGCGCTCTGGCGATCGCACCAGACCACTACCGCTTGAGCAGAAAGGAGCTCCTCGAATTGGGGATAAAGATAGGTGTCTTTCGGGGAAAACCAGGCGGTGTGCACCAAGCGGATCCGTTCTTCCCAGGCATAAAGCTTGAGCCATTTAAGGCCCCGGCGGCCCTCGGCGTTCAAGGAGAGGAGGAGGCCCACCCGCTTGAGACCCTTGCGGGACAGGCATTGCAAGAGGACCCGGGCCGCGGTGCGCGGGGAAAGGCCTGTGCGAAAGATGTAGGCAAAAGGTTCGTCTGGGATACGCAGAGGGTCGTAGTCTCCGGAAAGGAGGATGAGGGGTAGGCGATAGGCCTGGGCTGCCTCAATAGCCTGGGGATTGAGTCGGGGGTCCAAGGGCCCGAGGAGAAAGGCTACTCCATCCCTACGGGCCCGGCGTACCAGGTAGAAGAGCCTCTCCGGGCGGCCTGCGGGGTCGTAAAATCTTACTACTAGGGAATACCCGTGCAGGCGGGCCCGGGAGGCCCATCCCCGCGCCAGATCCGCTTCAGGGCCGTGCGCCCCGAAAAGGGCCCCCACGGTAAAGGCCCGTAGAAGAAAGGGCCAGAGGGCGAAAATCCCGAAAAGGAGAGCCCTCATCGGGAAAGACGCTTGAGATACTTCCGGGCCAGCGGAGCCTGTTCACTACGAGGATATTTGCTGAGGATCTTCTTGAAGAGGATGCGCGCCGCGGCGGTATCTCCCAGGTGGAGAAAGGCCAGGCCTTGCTTGAGTAAGGCCGCCGGCACCTTGTAGCTTCCCGGAAAGCCGTCTATCACCTTTTGATATTCCAGAATGGCCTCCTCGTAACGCCGCTCGGCGTAGTAGGTCTCCCCGATCCAATAATGGGCATTAGCCGCGTATTTCCCTTTGGGATAGAGCTCCAAATAGCGTCTCCAGAGTCTGCGAGCTTTCTCGTAATCCTTCTTTTTCAGGGCGGCCAGGGCCTTTCGATAGAGTTCCTTCTCGGGCAAGGGCTTTTCCTGGGGAATCTGGGGCGCACCTAGGGCCTTTCCTCCCGGAGGAAGCCTTTTCAGGACCTCGGCCTGAAATTCCGAAAAGGCCTCTCGGTCCTGCTTTTGTTGATAAGAGAGTTCTTCGTAAAGACCCTTGAGACGGGCGATTTCCGCCTGCAGGTTCTCTATCTCGGAAAGGAGTTCGGCCCGCTTTTCCGAGAGGGCCGCTACTTGCTTTTCCAGAGCGGCCAGGCGTTTTTCGAGGGCGGTGGACCTTTGGGCCTCCTCGCGGCAAGTCTTTTCCGCTGCTGCCTGCTGGGCCTCCAAGGCTGAAACCCGCAGGGCTAGCCCCTGGAACTGCTGGTCTGAAACACAACCAGCCACTCCCAACATCAAGAGAATCAGAAGCGTCACCCTGCGCATACCTTGCTTTTAGTCGGCCCGGGAAAGCTCGTCAAGTTCGGAGAGGATGCGGAGGGGGGCCTCTGGATCAAGAAGCGTAGCGGTGCCCACTTGAAAGGCCTGAGCCCCAGCCAGGAGATAGTCTTGAGCGTCCCGGCCCGAGAGGATGCCCCCAGAGGCGATAAGGGGGATTTTCACCCGACGCGCCAGTTCATAGACCAGCCGCAGGGTGAGAGGTTTTATGGCTGGACCAGAGAGCCCACCCTGATGAAAGCGAGGGCCGCGCGGGGTCTTCTGCACCACCAGCGCGGGATAAGTGTTGGCGCAGGTGAGGGCCCCAGCGCCGGCCTCCTCCGCGGCTTGCGCTACCTCAAAGATCGGCCCTATCGGAGAAAGCTTTACACTCAGAAAGCCCGGCCAGACCTCCCGTAAGCGCCCAACCAGACGCCGAACCCCCTCCGGATCGTAGGCGAAGGCCATACCCCCTCGACGCACATTGGGACAGGAAATGTTCACCTCTAATCCCGCCACCCCGGTCCCTGAAAGGCCCTCAGCCAATCTCAAAAATTCCTCCTCGTCTTCCCCGAGGATATTTACCATCACCGGAGGCCCGATCTTCAAAAGTCTCGGAAGGATCCGCGCCTTGAAGGCCTCCAGCCCCGGGTTTTCCAGCCCGATGGAGTTGAGGAGACCGCAAGGGGTCTCCGCAAGACGGGGTGGGGGATTCCCCTCCCGGGGGTAAAGAGAGATGCCCTTGGTCACCAAGGCCCCGGCAGCCCTGAGGACCTCCCCAGGCAGGGTCTCACCGAAACCCCAGGTGCCGGAGGCCAGCATCAAGGGATTGGCCAAACGCAGGCCAGAAAGCTCAATCGAGCCGGTCAAGGTCCACCTCCCGAGCGGGAAGGGCTGGCCCCTCCAGGCATATCTTGAAATGCCCTCGGCCTTGGCGGGGGACTACACATCCCAGACAAAGCCCCCGACCACAGGCCATCATAGCCTCGAAAGACAAATAGACCTCTGCAGAGGGGAACAACTCTTCACATAACTTGCCCAGATGTTTCAGCATTACCTTAGGACCGCAGGCCAAAATCACCTCAAAATTTTCCCGTCTCCCTAGGGTTTGGAAAAGATCGGTGACCCTTTGACCGTAATAGAGGTGGCCCTGCTCCATGCCGCTTTCTTCAACGGATACGAAGACCCGATGGCTTACCCTTTTTAAATCCTCTAGGACCACCAGGTCGCTTTGGCGGGCCACCCCGTAAAAGACAACCACTTCACAGTCGTTTTCTCGCAGTTGTTGCGCATAAAAATAAAGGGGGGCTATGCCCACCCCTCCTGCCACCAGGCAGACCCTCTTTTTTCTATAAGTCGGGAAGGGGTTTCCGTGGGGGCCGTCGATATCCACCTTCGCCTGAACCGAAAGATTTTTCAAAAAGTGCGTACCCTTTCCTCCGGGAGAGAAAGGAGAAAGGGGATCTCCTAAGGCGGGCTGGACTTTAAACAAAATGGTGAAGGAGCTTTCTCCGTCGGTTTCGAAGATGGCAAAAGGGCGCGGCAGTAAAGGGTCGTAACTCCTTTTCCAGGCCTTTATCCTTACGAAGTGTCCGGGTC
>QOAM01000123.1 GCA_003978075.1 Thermodesulfatator sp.
CTTTAGGGTTTGACTTGAGGAGACATTTTAAGTATTTTGGCTCTGGAAGCCCCAAAGGAGGTGGATATGCCCTCGGTAGTGGTCGTAGGCACGCAGTGGGGGGACGAAGGCAAGGGAAAAATTGTGGATCTCTTGGCAGAAAGGGCGGATTACATCGTGCGTTTTCAGGGAGGGAACAACGCTGGCCATACCTTGGTCATCCAGGGACACAAGCACATTCTCCATCTCATCCCTTCCGGTATCTTCCACGAGGGCAAGGTCTGTCTTATCGGAAACGGGGTAGTGGTAGATCCAGCAGTCCTTCTTCAGGAGATAGAAGAGCTCGAGGCTGCGGGTCTCCCGGTCCCTCCAGGGAGGCTTTATGTAAGCGAAAGGGCCCATCTTATCATGCCTTATCACAAGGCCATCGATCTGGGGCGCGAGGCCCTGAAGGGCAAGACCCGTATCGGCACTACCGGTCGGGGCATTGGCCCCTGCTACGAAGACAAGGTGGCCCGCAGGGGCATCCGCGTGGGGGATCTTCTGGATCCCGAAACTTTCGCGGTTAAGCTTCGGGAAATCCTAGAAGAAAAGAATTTCTACCTAGAAAAATTCCTAGGGAGATCCCCTCTACCTTTCGAAGAAATCTACGAGACTTATTTGCGTTACGGAGAACGTCTGGCCCCTTATGTGGCCAATGTCTCCGAGATACTGGACCAGGCCTACCGGGAAGGCCGTAACATCCTTTTTGAAGGGGCGCAGGGAACGCAACTGGACATCGACCACGGCACTTATCCCTTCGTTACCTCGTCTAATACCGTGGCTGGCAATGCCTGCGCCGGGGCCGGCTTGGGTCCTACCCGTATCGATTTTGTCCTGGGGGTGGCCAAGGCCTACACCACTAGGGTGGGTGAAGGGCCTTTTCCCACCGAGCTTAAGGACGCCATAGGAGAGCGCTTGCGGGAATGCGGGGGGGAGTACGGAGCCACCACCGGGCGTCCTCGGCGCTGTGGCTGGCTGGACGGGGTCATCCTCAGAGAGGCTGCCAGACTCAACGGCCTGACCGGGCTGGCCCTTACTAAACTCGATGTACTCTCCGGTCTTCCGGAGGTCCTTTTCTGCGAGGCCTACGATCTGGAGGGAAGGCGTCTGGAAAAGGTCCCCGCCCGAACAGCCGACTTTCAGAAATTGAAACCCCTTTATCGCTCTTTTCGGGGCTGGCAGGAAAAAGTGGAAGGGGTAAAGCACCTGGAAGACCTTCCGCAAGCGGCTCGGGAATACCTAAGTTTCCTCGAAAATTTCTTAGAAGTTCCTCTAGCCATGATCTCTACCGGTCCGGCCCGGGAGGACCATATCCTCCTGCGGGACCCCTTTGCCCCTTAAGCTCAAGGCTTTCATGAAACACCGCGTCCTCATCGCCAATCGGGGAGAGATCGCCTTGCGCATTATGGACGCCTGTGAAGACCTGGGTCTGGAATATGTGGCGGTTTACACCCGGGCCGATGAAGAGAGTCTCCATGTGCAGCGGGCCCGGCAGAAGTATCGTATCTCCGATTACCGTGATCCCAACGAGATCTTGGCTGTAGCGGACGAGGCGGGATGCACGGCCATTCATCCGGGTTATGGGTTCTTGGCCGAAGACTTCCGCTTTGCCCGTCGGGTGGTCAAGCGTTCTTCCCCCCTCATCTTCATCGGGCCCCGCTGGGAGGTCATTCGGGATCTGGGGAGCAAACTCCATGTAAAACGCCTAGCCCGGGAGCTGGAGATCCCTGTAGTACCGGGGACCTCGGAGCCCCTTTACAACGAGATCGAGGCCGAGGCCCGGGCCGAGGCCCTCTTCGCATGGCTCTCGGAAAACGGGGAAGAAGATCCGCGTCTTCTCATTAAGGCTGCAGCCGGAGGCGGGGGGATGGGTATCGAGGAGGTGCGGGAACTGGACGAGGTTAGACCAGTCTTCCGAAGGGTGCGGGCCTATGCCAAACGCCTTTTTGGGGATGAGGGGGTAGTGATCGAAGCCCGCCTGCGCCGCTTCCAGCACCTGGAAGTCCAACTTCTGGGCACCCCAAAGGGGGAATTGGTGCACTTCGGGACCCGAAACTGCACCATCCAAAGCCCCGGGCGTCAGAAGCGTATAGAACTGGCCCCGGGTTTTGATCCCCGCTTCAAAAACTACACCTTTGACGCTCAGGCCCTGGAAGAAGAGATCATCTCCCACTCCTTGAAGCTGGCTGAGGCCGTAGAATACGACAGCGTGGGCACCTGGGAGTGGCTGGTGACCCCAGAGGGGAAGGCCTATCTCCTAGAGGTCAATACCCGCATCCAGGTGGAAAACGAGGTCACCGCACGCATTGCCCGCATCAGGGGAAAGGAAGTAAACCTCCTTCGGGAACAGATCCGGGTGGCCCTAGGGGAGGGCCTGGGTTATGTTCAGAAAGACATTACCTTTGAAGGGACCGCCCTGGAGTTGCGTCTAGTGGCGGAGGACACAGAGCGGGGTTTTCGTCCCCTTTCCGGGGTGATCGAGCGTTTTACCTTCTCCGAGGCCCCCTGGCTTACGGTGCGCACCCATGTGCCCCGCGATCGGAGCTACCACATCCCTACGGAATACGATCCTAACCTGGCCCTGGCCATCATCTGGGGGAGGGATACCCAAGAGGTCCTGGCCCGGGCCCGGGAATTCCTGGGAAGCGTAGTCATCCAAGGGCGCACCGCTCGGGGCGATCCTTTAGTGACTAATGTGCCCTACCTACAGGAAAAATTGGCGGAAGTCTATGAGTTCAGGTCATGAGCGAACTTTATCAGGAGCTTATCGACCTCTGGGAACGAGCTGTCTACTTGCGAGACATCAAAGGAGAAGACTTTGAAGACATCTTGGAGGTGGTGCAACACCTGGAGGACCTCCGCCACCGATTTTACGAGGAGTCTCCGGCCGGGATGCGGGAGCGTCTACGCTCTCTCCACTCTAAAATTCACGAACTGGAGGATCTGGCAGCCCGCACCCTTACCCCTTACGAAATCGTCAAGATCGTCCGCCATCCCCAGCGTTTCACCCTGCTCGACATCCTGGAAAATGTCTACGATAGCTACACAGAGCTGGGTGGAGAAGGTGAAATCAACATTGATCCGGCGGTAGTGGTGGCGCGGGCCATGATCTCTCGGAGGGTGGGTGACCGGGTATACCTTCATCAGGTGATGGTTATCGGGCACGAGAAGGGTCATGGGGAAGAATTTCGGCAGGGGGGCAGCGCCAAGCCCTGGGGCAATGAGAAGGCCCTGCGGTACATGCGCCTGGCAGAAACTGAAGGTATCCCCATCCATTTTTATATCTTCACCCCCGGGGCCTATCCCATTGAGGACTATCCAGGGGCCGCCCAGCAGATCGCCCGCAATCTTTACACCATGGCTAAACTCAAGGTTCCCATGGTTTCTTTCATTTCCGAGGGAGGTTCCGGAGGGGCTGAGGCCATCGGACTTACAGATTTTCGGCTTATGGCCTCCCGGGGTTATTATTCGGTGATCAGCCCGGAAGGAGCTGCCGCCATTGAGGCCAAGCTCCGGGAGGGCCGTCCGCCGCGGGAGCTCGTAGAGCGCTGCGCCCGCAATCTTCGACTCACCGCTGAAGACAACCTGCGCCTAGGTACCGTGGACCGCATTGTGCCGGAGCCTCCCCTAGGGGCCCGCCGGAGAGACTACGCCTTCTTCCGGCGCCTGCGCTATGAAATGATCCGGGCTACCGACGAGGTGGTCCTCCACACCCGCAGCCTGCGCACCTTTCGCAAATATCTCCTCTCCCGCAAAGATGGGCAGGAGGAGCTTCCGGAAGAGTTTGCCATCTATGTGAACTGGGAGCTCTCCGAGGACGAAAAAGAGGTCCTCTTGGAAAACCGCTCTCGCAAGTATCGGGAAATGGGGCGCTGGGCGGTCTGCGGCGAGGCTTCCCGGCTCAAGACCTTCTTGGAAAAGGGCCATGACCTGGGGACCAAAGTCTTTCACGGCCTGCGCTACGGGGTTTTCCGCCATAGCCAAAGGGCCTTCCGCCGTATGTTCGAAGAGCTACGCGAAGAGAGCTCGGCCTTCCTTAAGCCGGTAACTGACCCTGTAAAGTCCGTTTATAACCTCATCGCTGGAAAGAAACGCCGGCCCCCGCGTGTGGTCTCTCTGGTGGAACGTCTGGAAGAACCGGAAGAACTTTATGTAAGCCCTTTGGCCCTAGAAGACCGCACGGTCACCTGCCCTAATGCCGAAACTCACGGCTGTCCGGACCTTTGGGTCCCGGATCTCTACGGGGAATTCTGCGGAGTTTGTCCCAACTGCGGCTACCACTTTCCCTTGGAGTACCAGTGGTACATCAATAATCTTTTTGATCGGGGAAGTGTACGGGAATTTAACGAGGGTATTTCTTCCGGGAATCCCCTCAACTTCGAAGGTTATGCCGAAAAACTGGCAGAGGCCCGCCAGCGCACAGGCTGCAACTCCGCCATGTTGACTTTTGAGGCCTGTATCGGGGGTCTTTCGGTCATCGTAGCCATGCTCATCGCGGATTTTCGGCAGGGCACGGTGGGGGTGGCGGAGGGAGAAAAGTTCATCCGGGCCTGCGACCGGGCACGCATCACCCGCAGACCCCTCCTCGCCCTGGTCCATACCACCGGGGGGATCCGTATCCATGAAGGTACCCTGGGGGTGATCCAGATGCCCCGTTGCACCATGGCTGTGAGGGAATATGTAGACTCTGGAGGACTCTATCTGGTGGTCTACGATAACAACTCTTACGCCGGGCCGGTAGCGAGCTTTCTGGGAGCGGCGCCTTATCAATTTGCCTTGCGCTCCACCCGATTGGGTTTTGCCGGCCCCCGCGTCATTCACGAGACCACAGGGAAACCCGTTCCTCCGGACTACCACAGCGCGGAAAACGCCCTCCGCCGGGGACACATTCAGGGCATCTGGGATCGTCGAGAGCTCCGGCTCAAACTCTACGAGGCCCTTCTTACCATGGGAGGGCCCAATCTCTATTACCGGTAGGGAAGATGGCCCTCAACCACAAGCGCATCAATCAGCTCTTGCAAAGGCTCCGCAGCCATCCCTACCGCATCTATCCGGTAGAAACCCCTCATACAGGGTACTTGAGAAAGATCTTGGTGACCGAAGAACAAGAGGTGAGTGCCGGGGAGGGGCTTTTGGTGTTAGAGAGGGAACGCAATCTCAAAACCCTGAGAGCTCGGGTAGGAGGCCGAGTGCGACATCTGCGGAAGGACTTACTGGGACGTTTCCTGGAGGCCGGAGAAAAAGTCTTGGAGATCTGGCATCCCCTCTCCCAGGAGGAGGCCGTGGCCGAAGTCCTGCGGGAGACCCTTGTCGTAGTGCGGGCTCCAGAGACGGCCCGCTATCTCCTGGCCCCGGAGGTGGAGACCCGGCTTCTCAAGGAAAAGAGGCCCTTGGTGCGGCCCGGAGAGGAGCTTCTCATTATGACTTTCATGAAAAGGGAGACCCCTCTACGGCACGAGGGCCCGCCCATGGTCATTTTCAAGCTCTTCTTTTCTCCGCATCAGGTGGTCCCGGCGGGAGAACCCCTCCTCGGACTTTGTCTTCCGGAGGAGGTGCCTTATCTCGAGCGGGTGATGGCCCGGATCCAGGAGGAATGGCCCGAGAGTTGAGGGCTTCCGAGCTCGGAGCGGATCGACGCTACTTCCCGCGGGTGGAGCGCCTCATGCCTCTGGCCTACGAACTGGCCCAGTCGGAGCCACGCACGGCCCACGGGCGGGTGCTTCGGGCTAGAGAGGTCCTCTCCGCCCGTGGACGACATGGCCGACCCTGGTACGCCCCTCCAGGAGGCCTGTGGCTGGCCCTGAGTCTCTATGACCACCATCTTCCCCAGACCCGGGGACTTCTCTCCTTGATTTTCGGCTTGGCCCTGGGATGGATGGCCGAAACTCTGGGGGCCCCGGCCCGAGTGCGCTGGCTGAACGACCTCCACCATCAGGGGCTCAAGATCGCCGGGGTGTTGGTGGAGAAACGAGGCCCCTGGCTCATCGTCGGGGTAGGCGTCAACCTAAACAATAAACCTCCTGCCGGGTTTCCGGCTGAAAGCCTGGCCCGGCTCCTGGGCCGTTCCCTGTCTGAGGAAGAGGTGGAGCAAATCTTTCTCGAAGGTTTGCGTTTCTACTATGCAAAACTGCTGGCCTTGGAGGCGGAACTCTCCCCTTACGACGAAGTCCCTCCGAATTTTCTGACTAGGGAATTCGTACGCTTTTCCGACACCTTGGGGCGCTGTGTAGCCTGGGCCCGAGACTTGGAAAAGGAGCCTCCTCTGGTGGGCTGGGCCCGCGCCCTCTGCCCAGACGGGACCCTCCTCCTTGAGATCGAAGGAAAAACCTTTCCCGTAGAGACCGGAGAGCTCCTCTATCTTTTTTAAACACTCCAAAATCAAAAATCCGTCCATCGGCCAGAATATGGACCGCTCCAGATCATTCCACCCGACCCTCCTCCCTCATAGCCCCAGGCGCTTGATTACTTCGGTAAAGGGAAGGAGGGAGAAGATAGAGTTGTTTTATTTGCCGAAGTACTAGTCCGGTGTAAATCCAGAAGAGTAGAGCCTTATAAAGTTTGGAGAAAAGGGAGTCAATTTTTCTAAAGAGTTTTCGGTAAGAAGAAAGGTATCTTCCAGGCCTATCACGCCCACGCCGGGGATATGGAGTTTGGGTTCCAAAGCCAGGGTCATGCGCGAGCTAAGACGGGTCTTTACTCCCGGAGCAAGTGGAGGATCTTCGTCCACGCAGAGGCCTACCCCATGGCCCACGAAGTTGACCCTCTCCTCACTGTGTCGCATAAAATATTCCTCAACCCCTAGACTTCCTGCTTCTTCTCGCAAGCGATAGTAGACCTCTTCCGCAGGGATCCCCGGACGCAGGATCCGCTCCCCGGCAGAGATCAAGACTTCAGCGGCCTGCAAATATTCCCGCACCTCCCTCGGGGGCTCTCCGAAAAAAAGCATACGTGTCTGGTCCACATAATATCCGGCGAAGTAGCCGGCTAGGTCTACCAGCACCGGCTCTCCCGGCTGTATCTCCTTAAGGCTGGCCCCGCAAGGGAAACCCGGCACCCCAGGCCCCCCTTCTCCAGCCACCATGTAAGAGGGCTCTACGGCCTCCGGGCCGGAGATGAGAAGTCCGGTGGCAAACTCGTTTCCCCGGGCCGAACGCGTGAGCCCCGGGTGTCCCCTCCGTCTAAGGGCGGCCTCGATCTCCGCCAGCGCAGCCAGCTCACTCATCCCCGGACGAAGACGGGGCAAGGCCTCGGAAAGGGCCTCGGCGAGTCGACGGCCGGCCTCGCGCAGACAGGCGATCTCGTAGGGGCTTTTTACCTGGCGTAAGGAGGAGATGATATCCGAAAGGTCCGAAAGCTCGAAGTCCTGGAGGAGGTCCTGGTAGCGCAAAAAATCCCGGTGAGAAAGGTGAGCGAACTCGAGACCCACACGCCTCACCCCGGCCTCGCGGAGGACCTCGGGGAGCTTCCGCAGGGAGCGAAAGGGCTCGGCCGGGAGAGGACTTTCCCGCCGTACCCTCTCCAGAGGCCGAAAGACCAGAAAGCGCACCTCCCTTTCCGTAACCAAGAGATGGGCCCGGGCCAAGGTCCCGGTGAAGTAAAAGATGTTGAGGGGATGCGTCACCAGGGCCCCGTCCAGGGTAGCCAGGCGTAGGGCCTCCCTTAGGGCAGAAAGCCGGGAGAAGAGTTCCTCACGGGGAGGAAGTTCGGGCCAGCTCATCCTTCTGGTCCACCCCCTTCAGGCGTTCGGCGATCTCTAGGATGGTCTCCGCATAAGGTTCGCTGTGGTTGTAGGTCATGAGGACCCGCTTCTTTTCCTCCGGAGAAAGGCCTGGTCGCCAGCCGTGGCCTCGGAGATAGTTGGCCGCACTGGCCAGGGCATCGGTCAAGGTGTAGAGGTCCACCCGGCCATCCCCGTCGCCGTCCACGGCGTAGTCCCGAAAGCTCGAGGGGACGAACTGGGGATAACCAAAGGCCCCGAAGATGGAGCCCCGGAGGGCCAGGGGATCCAGGCCATATTTTCGGGAAATTTCTAAAAAAATACGGAGTTCCCGGTAGGCCCAGCGGGCCCGGCGACGCATGATCTCCTGTAGCCGGGCCTCCTCTTTCGGAGGGATCTCCCGGGGAAGATAGGGCCTCACCCTCTCCCAGTGGGAGGAGGCGGCCATACTGGCCAATACATTGAAGACCCCGTAGCGGCCCTGGTGATGCCCCAGATCCGACTCCACCAGGAGAAGGGCCACCAGGATTTCCTTTTCCACCCCGTAGTCCCTTTCCACTTCAGAGAGGAAGGGCCCCCAGTCTCGGAGAAAGGCCCGCGCCCGGCGCAGGCGCTCCGGACGCAAAAATTGCCGGTAGGGGAGCTTGGTCTCGTCCCAGGTGAGCTTCCGGGGCATGATCTCCGGCAGGAAACGCACCCGAGGGTCGGAAAAAAGGGCCTCCACCTCTTTTGGAGAAAATCCGTCCCGCACCAGCCTCTCTTTCAGAGGATCAAAAGGAGAGCCTGCAGCCCAGAGTGTAGAGATCCCCAAAAGGAGCACAAGTCCTAACCCTACCCAGCTTCTCACGGTGCCTCCTCCAGAAAATGGCCTATCTCCTCCCAAATTTTTCCAAATTCTTGGAGGTTTCCCCGGCGCAGGGCCTCCTCCGCCTGACGGTAAAGTTCCCGAAGGTACTCCCAGCCCCTCCGGGCGCCTTCTCGGAAACGGCGCAGACCTTCCTTCATGCTTTCTTCTACCTGCTCTTGAGGGGTGGGTTTGAAAAGGCTTTCCAAGGCTGCCTCCAGGGTCTTGGCCATGAGAATCTGGTTGCCATAGACCACGATCACCCGTTTGAGCTCAGGGATCTGTCCGCTTTCGGACTTAAGATAAAGGGGCTGCACATAGAGGAGATTGCCCTTGACCGGGATGACCAAGAGGGTCCCCAGGATCACCCGGCTCCCGCGCTGATCCCAGAGGGAGATCTGGCGGGAGATCCCGGGGTCCTGATTGATGCGGGATTCGATCTGCTGGGGACCGTAGACCAGGGTCTGTTTGGGAAAGCGGTAAACCAGCATCTGGCCGTAGTGTTCGGGGTCGCAGCGGGCACACATCCAGGCCGAAAGGTTGTCCTTTTTGGCCGGGGTAAAGGGCACCATGAGGATGAATTCCGGCTCTTTTTCCCCGGGCAAACGCATGATGGTGTAATAGGCCCGGATGTAGCGCCGGGGATCCTTGGGACTCTTGGGGATCTCCCAGAGGTCCTCCTGGTTGTAGAAGACCCGGGGGTCGGTCATGTGATAGCGGGCATAAAGCTGGGCCTGTAAAGAGAACAGGCGGTGGGGATAGCGGATGTGGGCTCGGAGATCCGGACGCAAGGCCGAAAGGGGTTTGAAGATCCCGAAGATCTTCTGGTAGGTGCGCACCAGAGGGTCCTGCGGGTCCTTGAGATAGAGGTCCACGGTGCCCTCATAGGCGTCCACCACGGCCAGGGCTGAGTTCCGCACATAGTTCCCCAGACCCTTCTCCGGCTGGGAGTAGGGAAAGCGGTCGGAGACCGTGTAGAGGTCCACGAACCAGAAGAGGCGCCCGTCCCGGCCGATCACCAGATAGGGATCCTCGTCCACCAGCATGAAGGGCACCACCCTTTCCACCCGTTCACGGATCTGGCGATGGTAGAGGATGCGGCTCTGGGGGAGGATGTCGCGGGAGAAGAGGAACTTGCTAGTCCCGAAATAATAGGCGAAAAGGAGACGTCGCAGGAGACCTCCCACCCGCACCCCGGTCTTTCCGTGATAGGTGGTATAGACGTTCTTCTCACCGGCTGGGTAGTCAAACTCCTTGAGGCGGGTATTGACTACGGCGTAAACCCCGGTGAGCTCCCCAAAATAGATCTCTGGCCGGGTCACCTTGAGGTCCACCGCGGAGCGTGGAGGGATGTCCTTGATGAGGAGCACCGGGAGTCCCTCTGGGGAGACCTGGTTGACCACGCCTAAGGTGAGGCCGTAGCCGTGGGTGTAAATGAGATGAAGATTGATCCAGGAGCGGTTGGGGAGATCGGGATAGGAGAGTTCCCGGGCGGAGAGCATGACCTGCCGGGGCTCCCCTTTTATGGGGTAACGGTCGTTGTCCACGGAGACGAAACGGTAATAGGTGCGGATCTCTTGGATCTGGCTGTAGGTCTCGAGAAGCGGTTGGTGGTCCCAGAGGCGGATATTTTTAAGGGTGGCGGCTTCTTCTTGGAGGTCTTTTCGCTTGAGGGGAGGGCCAAAATGGAAGGCCCTTTCCGTGACCCTGTCCAGGCCGTAGGCCAGCCGGGTGAAGCGGATCTCATAGGCCAGGTAGGGTCTTTCCTTGTCCAGTTCGTTGGGCTGGACCACATAGCGGTGCACCAGGCCGGGCAAGATCTGAAGACCCAGAAAATAGATCAGGGCATAGCCCAGGACGAGCCCGAAGAGGATCTCCCGCCGAGGGCGCAGGACAAAGACCGCGGAGAGCACGGCTGCGGCCAGGGAGAGGATTACCAGGGCGTTTAAGGCCGGAAGGACCACCCGGGCCTCGGTGTACCCGGCCCCGAAAACCACTCCTCCGGGCTCAAAGAGGAGCCTTGCTCGGTCCAGGAAGAGCACATAGGCCAGACGCAGGAAAAAGAAGGCGAACATGACCGCCAGGTACTTGCGGAACCTCAGGGAGAGTCTTATTCCTAGGCGTCCGCCTCCCTCAAGGTGCCCCCAGGCTAAGAAGAGAAGGACCCCGAAGAGAAAGGCCAGCATCCACAACCCCAAGGTGAGGTCTCCCAGATAGCGTAAGAAGGGGAGTTGGAAGATGTAGAAGCCTACATCTAGATGGAGCAGAGGGTCTTTGAGCCCGAAGGGCTGCCCTTTTAAGGCCAGAAGGGCCTCCTGCCACAGCGGCCGGGCCGAAAGACCGAAGGTCAGGGCCAGGAGCAAGGTAAGAAGATAGAAGGCCCCGCGAAACTTCTCCGAAAGAAAGGTCCGCAGGCGGGGATCCAGATAGCGGGACCAGAAGGCCTCCCGCGAGGCCAAACGGTGGACCAGGAGACCGTGCAAGAAAAAGAGCCCTCCGCAACTCAGAGCCACCCCCAGAAAGAGGAGGGCCTCTGCCTTGAAGCGCAGAAGAAAGACGGAAAGATAGCCCAGGTCCCGATACCAGAGATAATCCACATAGAAGCCTACTAGAGGGCGGAAAAGAAGAAGCAAAAAGCCAATCAGCGAAGCGATAAGGAGAATTAGACGGAATTTCACGGGAATTATCCGCTGAACCCTTTTCCCTCTTGTTCCTTAAGCTGGATAAAGAAATTTGATTTTAGAGACCTTTGTTAGAGGTCTCATGCCCGTTTATCCTTTGATGTATTTGCTTGCGGAAGAGATACATCCGATGGCGAAACTGATCCCATTCCTCCTGGGAGACCTTTCCGGACTCCATCTTCCGGGCCATCTCCTCCATCATTCGGGCTATCTCCCGCATCATTTGCGCCCTTTTCCTGAGCAGTTGGGGAGAGATCCCCTTTGGGGAGGCTGGCATCATCAAGGGACAGAACCTCATCCCCGGCTTCATTATCCTCTGACCCTGCATGCCCTGGCCCTCCATCACCCTAGGACCAGAAGAACCCGCTCCCTGGTGCCAGCGTTTTTCGTAGTGCTCCCCGCCCTGAGCCCCCAGGTTTCCCGTAAAAGCCAACCCCCAAACCACAAGAAAAAGCAACAACATTTTACGCATAATTCCCTCCCAAAGCTTCTATCTGGCCATTTTAAGTATTGTTAGGGTCTTTGTCTAATTCTCAATCCTGATCCAGAGCGAATGGGCCATCATTATAAGTTATCTACCGTTTGGAGAGATTTTGCCGCCACGCGGCCCCCCCCACAAAAAACAGCTTTAATTATTTTGGAAACATGTTGTACTCGATCATAATTCTCCCTCCTTCGCCAACGCCGGAGTGCTTCACTTTCGAAACCGGCCTTACTACAATCGGGTCTCCGTGGGAAATCTTTGAATATCAATGTTTTTGGGACAGGATTCCCCCAAGTACCCTAAAAAGATTTTTTTTCTTCATAACTTCGCAAGAAATCGTAAAAAAACTGGTCGGGGCGGCAGGATTTGAACCTGCGACCCCTGACTCCCGAAGCCAGTGCTCTGCCAGGCTGAGCTACGCCCCGACCAGCCTTAACTTAAACCCACCCCAAGAGGTGTCAAGCACGACGGCGAAAAGTGCCCGCTAAGTACTTGAGACCCAAACGATGAGAAAGACCGTACCAGTCAATCCTTCCACTTCGCGAACGCCTCTCCTTTTCCCTCAAGCGAGCCACCTTTTGGGCCACCAAACGATAGTAACGGCTGTCCTCCTCTAATAAGATAGACCGGCGATGGACCTCCCGCAGCTTGAGCAAGAGAAAGTCCAGCCGGCGCATGATGCGGTACTGCTCCTCCATCTCCTCCTCGCCCAGACTCTCCAAAAGGTCCTCTAAGCTACGGATCTCCCGGCGCAATTCCAATTCCGGAGGCACAAAACCCGCATTCTTCAGCACCTTGTAAGCTAGCCGCACCTCTTCCGGAACAAAAGAAAGATCCTCCATCTGTAAAGGCTGGCCCTTCCCCGGAAGATCGTCAAACTCTCCGTTGCGAATGGCCTCCTGGATGCGTTCCTCAGCCAGTTTTTGAAAAATGAGAAAACTCATGAGCCATGCCCCAAGTGCTCTTTTAGCACCGCAAGCTTGTATTCCACAAAGGACAGAGCCTCCACCGATGGTTTTTGGTCCACAAACTGTTGATAATATTTCAGAGCCTGGCGGTAATTGCCCATTTTTTCGTACACCCGAGCTAGGTCCGCACTCACCAGACCCACACTAAAAGGGGCCTTTTTAAGCACCTCCTGGTAAAGACGAGCAGCTCCTCTATAATCTTTCATTTCCTCCCGAAGATACCCTTCTCCTAGACTCAAAGAGACCCGTATTTCTCCCTTGGCCCCCTTTTGAAGCCTCAGCAGTTGCTTAAGGGCTTTTTGGGGCGAGGAGGAAGGGAGTTGGATCTCCCAAAGATGGAAACCAGCCTCCCTTCCGGCCACAGTATCACTGTAAGCCTGCACCAGCTTTCGGAGTATCTTCTTCCGCGCCTCGAGATCTTTTTCACTGAGGGCCTTTACATAAAGCCTCACAGCCTTGGTCTCTCTACGGTCACGATAATAGCGATACCCCGCCCACAGACAGAGCACCAAGACCACCCCCACCACCACCGTAACGATTTCCCGCAGGTGAGCCTTAGCGGCCCGGACCCACCTCTCGTGAAGAACCAGGATCTCCTCGCCGGCCTCCGTCTTCTTGGCCATCAGGCCTCCACCCCTCCGAAAAAGTCGTCCCAGCGGAAAACAAGCGGCTGCGCCCCTTCCACCTGAACCGCATAATCCCCTACCTCCCCCACAAAGAGGACATGATCCCCGGTCTCATAGGTGGAAACCACATCACATTCAAAATAAGCGATAGCGTTCTTGAGGACCGGAGAACCTTTAAGGGCGTTGAGGTAAGGTATGCCGGCAAATTTGTCGGTATCACGCCCGGATTTAAAGCCAAAATGCCGCGCTAGATCCGCCTGATCTTCTCCCAGGACATTGATGCAGAAGGTCCCCGCTTCCCTAAGCAGCTCATAAGTATACCTCTCAGGAGCGATGGCCACGGCCAAAAGGCGCGGTCTAAAGGAAACCTGGCTCACCCAAGCTGCGGTCATGCCGTTGATCTTGTCTCCCCGGCGCACGGTGACTACATAAACTCCCTGCACAATATACTGGGAAATAATCCGCTGCAGTCCCATAAGACCTCCTTTTTTTCAGAATATAGGGCTTCGCTTCCCCACCCTTATACACATCTTAACAAACTCTTATACCTTGAGGCGCTTCTACCCGTCAAGCGCTTGTGATAGAAGACAATTTATAGTAGATAGGCCCGAGGGGGAAAGTTGAAAAGACGGCAACTGCGGCTCCTCCTGGACGCGATCATTATAGGTCTGGCAGGGGCGATAGTGGTCCGCATCTTCGCCCTAATGGTGGATTATTCCCAGGCCTTCTTTCTCGGAAAATTGGCCCTTTATCACCCTCCAGGGCTTCCCAACGAGGGAGGAATCCCGCAGGAGATCGTTGGGCCTTACGGCTACACCCTCATTCCCTTGGTTACCGCGCTCGGTGGTTTCTTAGCCGGTCTCGTAGTCTACCTGGTGGCCCCTGAGGCCCGGGGGCACGGGACGGAGGCCGCTATTCAGGCCTTTCATTTCCTGGAGGGACACATCCGCACCCGCGTGCCGCTAGTCAAGATGGTGGCCTCGGCCCTTACCTTGGGTTCCGGAGGTTCGGCAGGTCGTGAAGGGCCGGCCTCTCAGATCGGGGCCGGCTTGGGCTCCTTCTATGGAAGACTTACCCGGCGCCCCCCTAGCGAAAGGCGCCTCCTTCTCCTCATGGGGATGGCCGGGGGGCTCTCCGCCATCTTCCGCTCCCCCATGGGGACGGCCTTTTTCGCGGTGGAAGTCCTTTACAGCCAGATCGAGTTCGAGACCCAGGCCCTGATCTACTGCATCTTTTCCGCAGGAGCAGCCTATATCTTGAGCGGCTTTGTAGTGGGATGGGAGCCCCTCTTCCGGGTGCCTGAGGGCCTTACGGTGACCTCCCTGGAACAATATCTGGGCTTTTTGGTCCTGGGAGTCCTGGCCGGTGTGGTGGGAACCCTGGCCCCCCTGGTCTTCCACTACACCACCGAGACCTTCGACCGCCTTCCCTTCCCCCTTTACCTGCGTTCTGCCCTGGGAGGACTCTTGGTAGGTCTTTTAGGAATGGCTCTTCCTGAGGTGCTAGGCATCGGCTACGGATGGCTGCAAAAGGCCATCGACGGGGATCTTCCCGGGAACCTCATGCTGGTCATCTGCCTGGTAAAGGTCTTGGCCTTTTCAATAACCATCGGTTCCGGGGGATCAGGAGGAGACTTTGCCCCCAGCCTAGTGGTAGGGGGTATGCTGGGGGGCTTTGTGGCCCATCTCTTTCATCAATCTCCGGCCCCTTATGTGGTGATCGGGATGGCCTCGGTTTTTGGAGCTGCGGCCCGGGCCCCCATGGCCAACATCTTTATCGTGCTTGAGATCACTGGGGCCTTCAGCCTTATGCCTGCCGCCGCCCTTTCGGTAATGACGGCCTACTTCATCCAAATCACCCTCTCCTCCCCTCTCCCGGTCAAGAGCCTCTATCACTCCCAGGTTCCTAGCCGGGTTCACTCCCCGGCCCATCGAGGAGAATTCTTTGCAGACATCCTGGCAGATATTAAGGTCAAGGACATCTTCCGGCCCGAAAAGATCTTCGCCGTGGTGCCGGAGGATATGACCCTGCGTCAGTTCGTAAAACTCTTCGGGCGCACCGAGCAGCAATACTTTCCGGTGGTGGACTCCGAGGGTTATCTTTCCGGGATCTTTTCCATCAATGACGTACGTCCCTATCTCCTGAACGAGGACCTCTGGGATGTGATCATCCTTAAAGACATTGCCCGCCGGGATGTTATCACCACGCATCCCGGAGAGGACATCAACACCGTGCTCCGCAAGTTCACCATCCGCAATATTGACCAGCTCCCGGTGGTCAAGACAGAGGACCCTCGCGTCTTTCTGGGGATGATCAGCCGACGCGAAGTGATTAACTTCTACAACCAACAGTTGGAAAGATTGCGCCGGGCTGAAAGCGTACCCTATGTGGTGTAAAATTTTAACGAAAAAACGAGAAGGGAGGTGCGTAAGGCCTTGACCACTACGGTAGAGAGGACCTTTGAGGATTACAAGCTGGCCCGGCATCTCTTCGGAGAGCGGGGGGCCCATCTCAAGACCTTAGAAAAGGCCTTCGGGGTCCAGATTACCGCCCGGGGCAACCAGGTGATGATTACCGGTGATGCGGTGGATACCGAGCTGGCCAGACGGGCCGTGGAGGAACTCTACGGGTTGCTCAAGGCCGGCTACACCCTCTATCCCAGCGATGTGGAGTATGCGGCCCGGGTGCTCGCAGAAAATCCGGAGGCCAATCTGCGGGAGATCTTTCTGGACACGGTCTTCGTGACCTCCGGGAGGAAGGTCATCACCCCTAAGGGGCTTGCCCAGAAGCGCTACATCGAGGCCATACGGCATTACGACATCGTCTTCGGGGTAGGGCCAGCCGGCACCGGGAAGACCTATCTGGCCATGGCCATGGCCATCTCCTTTCTCATGCGGGGGGAGGTCTCCCGCATCGTCCTGGTGCGTCCGGCGGTGGAGGCCGGAGAGAAACTGGGCTTTCTTCCCGGAGACCTGGTGGAAAAGGTCAACCCTTATTTAAGGCCCCTTTATGATGCCCTCTATGATATGCTTCCCTTTGACAAGGCCTCGCGGCTGCTCCAGAAAGGGGTTATCGAGGTGGCCCCTCTGGCCTTCATGCGCGGCCGCACCCTGAACGAGGCCTTCATCATCTTGGACGAGGCCCAGAACACCACTTCTGATCAGATGAAGATGTTTCTCACGCGGATGGGCTTCGGCTCCCGGGCGGTCATTACGGGCGATATCACTCAGATCGATCTCCCGGAGCCCAAAAAGTCTGGCCTGGTGGAGGCAGTGGAGCTCCTGCGGGAAGTGGAAGGGATCGCCTTCGTCTTTTTTACCAAAAAGGATGTGGTGCGCCACCCCCTGGTCCAGCGGATCATCGAGGCTTATGAAAAGAAGGAGGCCTCGGGTGAGGGCTAGGACTGTGCCGGTGGAAGAAGCGGTGGGCATGGTTCTTCCTCACGATGTCACAGAGATCCGTCCCCAGGAATTTAAGGGGCCGGCCTTTCGCAAGGGTCAGGTAATCCGGCCCGAAGACGTCTCGTACTTGAAACGCCTGGGGAAAGATCACATTTATGTGCTGGAGCTGGAGCCGGACGAGCTCCACGAGGACGAGGCCGCTTTGCGCCTGGCCCGGGCCGTGGCCGGAGAGGGGGTGAGTTTTTCCGAGGAGGTGAAGGAAGGCAAGATCATCTTTACCGCGGCCCGCGAGGGCCTTTTCAAGGTGGACACCGAGGCCCTTTATCGCATCAACCTTCTGGGAGAGATTGCCCTTACCACCCGCCACGGAAATTTCTGGGTAAAAAAGGGAGAGAAGCTGGCCGGAGGCCGGGCCATCCCCCTGGTGGTCAAGAGCACGCTTCTGGAAGAAGTGGAAAAGATTGCCGCGGAAAGTCCGGGAGTGTTGCGGGTGCTCCCGCGGAAGATGGAGCGGGCGGGATTGGTGATCACCGGAAACGAAGTCTATTACGGGCGCATAAAAGATGCCTTTGCCCCGGTAATGATTCCCAAGCTCGAGGCTTACGGTCTTTCCGTGTCTGATCCGGTCTTCGTCCCCGACGACCGGGCCCGCATCCGGGAGGCCATTGAGGGGCTGCTTTCTGAGGGGGCGGACCTGGTTCTGGTCACCGGGGGCATGTCCGTGGATCCTGAGGATGTTACTCGACTGGCCATTGCCGACCTTGGCCCTGATTCCCTTACCTACGGGGCCCCGGTCCTTCCGGGCAACATGTTTCTCGTGGCTTATGTGGGGGAAAAGGCCCTCCTCGGGGTTCCGGCCTGCGGAATGTATCACGGGGTAACTGTGCTAGACCTGGTGCTCCCTCGGGTGCTCGTGGGGGAGGTGCTCACCCGCAAGGAGATCGCTGCCCTGGGGCACGGGGGGTACTGTCTCCATTGCCAGGATTGCCGCTTTCCGATCTGTCCCTTCGGAAGGGGGTAAGAGATGTTCGTCCTCTCCTATTTTTTGATGGCCCTGGCCCGGGTGCTGGATATGGTCCTCACCCTTTACCTGTGGATTATCATTATTCGGGCCCTGATCTCCTGGGTGAATCCCGACCCTTATAATCCCTTGGTAAGGTTCCTCTATCAGATTACGGAGCCGGTCCTTTGGCGGGTGCGGCGGGTCATTCCTCCTATCTCTGGGCTTGATCTCTCTCCGGTGGTGGTTATTCTGGGGATCGTTTTTTTGCAGCAGTTCCTGGTGCCGGTGCTCTACGAGATGGCCCTGAGGTTGCGCTAATGCTCACCCCTAAGGAGATCCGCGAGAAGAGTTTCAATGTGGTCCCCATAGGGTATAGTCGGAAGGCGGTGAGGGCCTTTCTAGAGGAAGTGGCGGACCAGTTGAAGGAGGTAGTGCGGGAAAACCATCAGCTCAAGGACGAGCTGGCTCGTAAGGAAAAAGAGATGCAAGAGCTTCAAGCGGAGGCCCGGGCCTTTCGCGAGGCCCTGCGGCGGCTGGATGACTTTGCCGAGACCATCAAGGCCCAGGCGGAGGCCGAGGCGCGGGAGATCGTAAAAAAGGCCGAGGCTGAAGCCGAGGCCTTAGAAAAGGACATTGAAAGACTCTGGAGGTTGCGGGAGAAGATTCGGCTCGACCTGCGGGCCCTACTCCTTTCCTATCTGGAACACTTGGAGGAACGCCTTGAAAGCCCTAAAGAGGCATCCCGAGGGGACGCTCCTCAAGATACACGTGCAGCCCAAGGCCCGGAGGACTGAGCTGGCCGGTTTCCATGGAGAGGCCCTAAAGATCCGGGTGGCAGCTCCAGCGCTTGAAGGGCGGGCCAACCGGGCCTTGCTGGAATTCCTGGCCCGAAAACTAACGCTTAAAAAATCCGATCTGTGCCTCTTTTCCGGGGAAAAGAGCCGGGAAAAGACCGTGCTAGTAAAGGGACTCCCACCTGAAGAACTGTCCCGGAGGCTGGGTCTGGAATGAAAAGGGCCTTGCTTTTCGATCTGGACGGAGTGATCCTGGACAGCATGCCCTGGCATGTGCGGGCCTGGCAAGAGGCCTTTGCCGAGCTGGGGCTTCGGGTGCCGGAGGAGATCCTCTATCTTCACGAGGGGGCCATCGAGCTGGAAACCGCCCGCAAGATCTTCGAGGACCAAGGGGTGGAACCCCGTCTGGAATTTTTTCAGGAGATCTTTCGTCGCCAGAAAAGGATCTTCCTGGAGAAATACCGACACCGGGTACGTCCCTTTCCGGAAGTTCCCGATCTCCTCGCGGATCTGCGACGGGAAGGCCGCAAGCTGGCCTTGGTCACCAGTTCCCACCGCGAGATCCTGAAAGAGGTCCTGCGGGAGGATCTACAGCGTCTTTTCCACTTTGTGGTCACCGGAGACCAGGTCTCTCGGCGCAAGCCCCATCCCGATCCTTATCTCACCGGGCTCTCCGGGCTCAAGGTGTCGCCGGAGGAGGCCCTAGCCGTGGAAAACGCCCCGGCAGGGGTGCGCTCGGCCAAAGCTGCGGGCCTTCTCTGCTTGGCTCTCACCACCACCTTACCTCCAGAGCACCTGGCTGAGGCTGACCTGGTTTTGGAAAATCACCGCCGACTGGCGGAGATCCTGAAAAATGGAAGGCTTTCCTGAGCGGGCTGAGGATTACTTTGCCCGCTATCGAGAGATAATTCCGGATTTCGAGGCCTTTCTCCAGTCCCTCTCTGAGCCGCTCCCCCTCTACTTCCGCCTGAACACCCTGAAGATCCGGGACCCCGAGCCGGTGATTTCCGGGCTCTCCCGCCAGGGCTTTCAGGTGGAGCCCGTGGCGGAGGTCCCCTGGTTCTTTCGGGTGGAACCCCGCGAGGCCTCCCTGGGAAACACTGAAGAGTACTATTTGGGGCTTATTTACCCCATGACCCTTTCAAGCTCCCTTCCGGTCTATGCCTTGGATCCCCGGCCTGGGGAGCTTATTTTGGACCTCTGTGCGGCCCCGGGAAGCAAGACCACCCAGATCGCCCAGTGGACCGAAGATCAGGCGGTGATCGTGGCCAACGATCGCCGCCTGGATCGTATAACCGCCTTGGTGGCCAATCTGCGGCGCCTAGGAGTGGCCTGCGCGGTCACCACCGTCTACCGGGGAGAGATGTATCCGTTAGAGGTGAGCTTTGATAAAGTCCTGGTGGACGCCCCCTGTTCCGGAGAGGGACGCTACCGCAAGGGCTACGAAGGCGAGCTCCTTTATCAAAAGGAGGGCCACACCAACCTCTCCGGCATCCAGAAGGGCCTCTTGGTGCGGGCCTTCGATCTCCTCAAACCGGGAGGGATCTTGGTTTACTCTACCTGCACCATCAATCCCGAAGAAAACGAGGCTGTGGTGGATTATCTCCTGCGCAAGCGCCAGGCCGAGCTCTTGGACTGGGAGGCCCCTTTACCCTTCCACCCCGGAGTTACCGAGTGGGAAGGACGTCCCTTTCATCCGGATCTAACGAAGGCCAAACGCTTTTATGCCCACGAGATCCAGGGCGTGGGTTTCTTTGTGGCCAAACTCAGGAGGACCTGTTGATCGTCTCCCGGACTTTTCAAAAGGGCTTCAGGAAGGACAAAGTGGGGTCTCTCGAGAACGGAAACTTCTGGCCTTTTCAGAAATCTCAGTGAATAAATGCGATACCTTTATGTAATTACCATATTGGCTCTCTTTCTTTCTTTGGCTAAGGATCGCAGGAAGACTTTAAGGGCTGTCAAAATAGCCTTCAAAAGGTTCGCAAATATTTTGCCAGCCTTTTTAATCATGCTCATCTTCGTTTCGGTTGTGCTTTTTCTTGTTCCAGACAGGCTCATCTCCGCCTATCTTGGAAGCAGCAATAAGTTTGTAGGGGTTGGCCTTGGCTTATTTTTTGGCTCTATAACCTTAATGCCTGGCTTCATTGTTTTTCCGTTGTGCAGTATTTTATTGAAAAAAGGCGTTCCTTATATGGTGCTTTCCGCTTTTACCACTACTTTAATGATGGTGGGTGTTTTAACCTATCCAATAGAAAAGGAATATTTTGGAACAAAGGTAACAATAATAAGAAATCTGGTAAGCTTTTTGATAGCGGTTATCGTAGCTTTAGCTACCGGTATCTTTTTCGGAGAACTATTTTGATGTCCCGAAACAAGATGGTCAAAATAGCTGGTATCGTCGCTTATTTCTTTTTTATTCTTTTTTCTTTCATGACTGGATTTGATCCAGGAAAACAAATAGCTCAAAATTTTATTGATTTTTCCCTAGATATGTTCAAAATTCTTCCCTGCGCCTTTCTTTTGATAGGATTGTTTGAGGTATGGGTCAAAAAGGAGACTGTCGAGAAACACTTTGGCCAAGAGTCCGGCATTAAAGGGTATATTTGGGCTTTGTTGCTGGCAAGTACTACAGTAGGTGGCTTATATGTTGCCTTCCCTGTTGCCTACTCCTTGTATAATAAGGGAGCAAAGCTTAGTATTATTTTTACCTATATAAGTTCTTCGGCTGTTTGTAGGATTCCCATGACGATTTTTGAAGCCTCCTTTTTAGGTATAAAGTTTTCAGTTATAAGATTATGGGTTTCTTTGCCATTAGTGATTATGAGTTCGATTATTCTGGGTAACTATTTGACAAAAAAGGGCTATAAATTGATGGAGGGAAATTCCTGAAAAAACCAGAGATATTAGAGGCTGTCCCCGGACTTTATGGTCCCCATTTTTGGCACTGACTTTCGAGTTTTTCGAAAAGTGGTTGGATAAGGTCTTGTTCGGCTAGGATTTTTCGGAATTTGACCAGGGTGGTTTCGTCGGGAGCGGGTTCTTCCGGAGGCAGGCCCAGGAAGTATTTGAAGGAGAGGCGATCGTTGATTTCTTCTTC
>QOAM01000136.1 GCA_003978075.1 Thermodesulfatator sp.
CTTCTAGAAATTTCTCGGTAAAGAGGTTATTTTGTTTCATAACGATACCTCCTACTAGTTTTTATGAGGGGACCTCTTTTGAGCGGGGTCCCCTCCCTTATTTACTCCCCAGACACAGAAATTTAAATAACGCCCCGGAGGTCTCCGCTCCCTTCGGAGGATTTTTACCTAATTTTCGAACGGTCATGATAATATGGCTAGAAGGGATTAATTTTGGGAAAGAATGGTCCAAAAAGATAAGAGGTCTCTTGAGGGATTGAAGAAAGCTCAAACAAGTTGTGATCTGTGGGTAAAATGAGATGGGGAACCAAGTCCTCTAACCAAAAGCCTAAAGGAGAAATGGGTAGGATAGAAACGAAGGAGCGGCATCCTACTATTCTTCTGGTAGATGATGATCGGAGCTTTCGGGAATTCTTGAGCCTTTTCTTAAAAAAGGAAGGTTATCGTGTGGTAACGGCTACGGATGGTTTAGAGGCCTTAAAGGTGCTGGAAGAGGAACCTTTAGACCTCATTCTTCTCGATCTGCGCATGCCCCGTCTGGGAGGGCTGGATTTTCTCGCTCATCTGCGCCAAAAAGGGCTAGAGATTCCCACCATTGTGATCACGGCTTACGCCTCCCTAGATTCTGCGGTGAAGGCCAAGCGCCAAGGGGTTTTCGATTACCTCCCCAAACCCTTCAAACTAGAAGAGCTGCGCCAGAAGCTGAAAACAGCCCTCAAAAGGCGCCCAACGCCCGAGCCCCCACCAGAGGAATTTATGGGCCTGGTGGGGCGCAGCCCGGCTATGCGGCGACTTTTTGTCCTCCTTCCTAAGGTGGCCCAAGCCGAAAGTAACGTCCTTCTTATCGGGGAGTCAGGTACAGGAAAAGAATTGGTAGCTCGGGCTATCCATGCTCTTTCCCCTCGCCGGGAAAAACCCTTCGTGGTGGTCAACTGCGGGGGTATCCCCGCTCCCCTCCTGGAGTCGGAACTCTTTGGATATAAGGCCGGAGCCTTTACCGGGGCCACCCGGGACAAACCCGGACTCTTTGCCCTAGCTCATGAGGGGACCATCTTCCTCGATGAGATCGGGGATTTACCCGCCGAGCTCCAGGTAAAGCTTCTGCGCGTGGTGGAAAACAAGAGTTTCACCCCTTTGGGCAGTACCCGGGAGATCCAAGTAGACGTAAGGATCATTTCCGCTACCAATAAAGACTTGGAAGAGGAAGTGCGGGCCGGGCGTTTCCGGGAAGACCTCTACTTTCGCCTTAACGTCCTTTCCCTCCATCTGCCTCCCCTAAGGGAGCGCCGGGAGGATATTCCCCTCCTGGTGCAGCACTTTTTACGTAAATATGCCCGTAAGCTGGGCCGTAAGGAGGTGGATATTTCCCCTTACGCCCTTGAGGCCCTCATGGAATACGACTTCCCCGGAAACGTGCGGGAACTGGAAAACATCATTGAGCGGGCCGTGGCCTTAGAAACCGGTCCGCTCATCCTTCCGGAAAGCCTGACTCTCCGTCCCAACCGCTCGTCCAAGGCCTTACCCAAGACGGAGCTCCCTCCCGAGGGCCTAAACCTCGAGGCCTTTCTTGCGGAAATAGAAAAAGACCTCCTGCAGCAGGCTCTGGAGAAAGCCGGAGGGAGGCGGGAAGAGGCGGCCCGTCTTCTGGGGCTTACCCCACGTTCCCTACGCTATCGACTCCAAAAATATGGGCTGGCATGAGAAAATATTTTTGGCCTCGCCTGCTTCTCCTCCTTCTCCTCACCCTTTTCTTTTATTCCCTGGAAAAGAGACTTATGGTCTTTCTTTTGGCCTATATCCTCTTTTCTGCCTTGATCTTTTTCCTCCTGCCGCGCTATTTCACCGAGAGGGTCCTCTTTTGGGGGCAAAAAGGGCTGGATTTTTTGACTATCTTTTTTCTGGTGAAGGGCACCGGAGGGCGGGAAAGCCCCCTCTTTTTTCTTTTTTTTCTGCCCCCGTTAGAGACGGCCCTTTGGAAAGAATCCACAGAGGCCGATATCGTAGCCCTATTGAGCCTTCTTTTTCTGGGATATTTCTTTTTTGTGGAAAAGCCCCCTTCCCGTCTTTTAAAAGAATGGTTTGCCTTTTTTATATATGTGGGAGCCTTGGGGCTCATTAGTATCTTGGCTTTGAAGCTCTCGGAGCTCCGGGCAGAAATTTTGCATCAAACCACTCTGCAACGTATCCTTTTGACCTCCCTTTCTGCAGGTTTGATTTTTCTAGACCGGGATCTCCATATCCTTTCCTGGAATCCCCAGGCTGAGAAGATCTTTTCCGAGCTTAAAAAGGGAGAATTTCTTCCGAAAATGATCGGTCAAGGGCTACCTCTGCGCCATTCCGAGGGGGAGATTCAGGTAGGGGATCGCCTTTTGGGGTACTCCCTCTTTCCTTTGCGCAAAGGGGATCAAGCCGTGGGATGGGGCTTTCTTTTTCAAGATATCACCGAGGCCCGGAGGCAGGAAGAAGCCCTGGCCGAGGCCCGAAGATTGGCCTCCTTGGGTACCATGGCCGCAGGACTCATTCACGAGATTCGTAACCCCTTGGCTACCCTCAGCGGAGGGGTGGAGTTTCTTCGAGAACACCTGGGTGAGGTGGAAGATCTGGCCCCGGTGCTAGAGATGATGGGGCGAGAGATTGAACGCCTCAACCGCTTGATTACCCATTTTCTCTTTTTCGCCCGTCCGGAAAGGGGCGAAATCGAAGAGTTCGAGGTAAGAGAGCTCTTGGAGGAAATCTTTCACGCCTTGAAGGAGGAATTTTCAGGGCTGGAGGTCCTCCAAAAGATAGACCTAGGAAAGGTGCGCGCCAATCGAGATCAGTGGCGGCAAATCCTGGAAAACCTCCTGGCCAACGCTGCTCAGGCCACCCGTGAGGCCGGGAGAACCCGCGTCAGAATAGAAATCTCTGCCCAGGGGGATTATTATGTGTTTAAGGTGGAGGATACCGGTCCCGGAATTCCTCCGGAGGTGCGGCCGAAGATCTTTGACCCCTTTTTCACTACCAAAGCTCAGGGGACCGGTCTGGGGCTTGCGGTGGTCTATCGCATAGTGAAGAACCTGGGAGGAGAGATCCTGGTCTTTTCGGAAAAGGATAAAGGGAGCCTCTTTGAGATAAGGCTCCCGAAGACTTCTGAAAGTATAAATCCGGGTAAAGCATAGGCTCGAAGACGAGGCCCGGAAAAATCTTTTCCGAGGTCTTCCGGTAAGAATAAAAATGTTTGGCGGGTTTGAAGATCTAGCAGAGAACCTTTCTTTAGAGATCCGGCGAGAAATTGCCGAAAGGTATTTTACGCACCGCAAGATCCTGGAAGAGGATCTGGATGAGTACCACTGGAAACTTAAGGAATTCGAGAAAGAGGAGGAAAAAGTTCTTCGGGAGCTCCTGCGGCTCCTTTTCCTCTTAAGGGATCCGGATCTTCTGGAGCGTTTTGCGGAGATTACCGGGGTCTCTCTCCTTTCTTATTATGACGAGTATCTCCTGAGCTCCCCGGGCATTCGACGTCAACTTTTTCGGAAACTTCGCAGCCGGGGCCTGACCTCCAAGGGAAAATTTTTGAAACTGTTCGAGGACACTTACAAGCGCCTCTGGCAAATGGCTCGGGAATATCAAAGAAAATTCAGGGCCTTGGAGGCCCGATTCCGGCAAATAAAAGAAGATCTTCAAGAATTCCAAAAAAAATACGACCTGGGGAGCATACTGGCCTTTTTTGAGTCCCTGGCGGAAAGCCGTCCGCAGGAGACCGGGGTAACCTTAGAGAAGGGACAGGCGGTGGAAGGGCTAGCAGAGATGCTTCGCTTTCCGGAGGTTCCTGAACCTCGAAGTCAGTTTTTGGAGCTGGGGCGGCTTCCTTCCTGGAGAGAAGCGGGGTCGGCCCTCCGCCGGCTGGCCAAGGAGGCCTACCAACGCCACCATCAGGAGGCCCGCGCCATCCTTGAAGAGGTCTCTACTTAGAAACGTAAAGAAGAGCATCGAGCGCTACGGCCTTCTTCAACCGGGGGATCGGGTTCTCGTGGCGGTCTCCGGAGGCGTGGATTCCGTAGTATTGCTGGAAGTTTTGGACCTTCTCCGGGAAGAATACAGGCTGAGCCTTTGGGTGGCCCATTACGATCACCGCCTCCGTAAGACCTCCCTGAGGGATTCCCTCTTTGTCTATCAACTGGCCCGCAAAAGGGGACTGCCCTATCTCTACGGGGTAAGCCTGGTCAAGGAATACGCCCGGAGAGAGGGCTTGAGCCTGGAAATGGCGGGCCGGGAGCTGCGTTATCGTTTTTTCGAAAGGCTCCGACAGGATCTAGACTTGGACCGCATTGCCTTGGCACATCAAGCCGACGATCTGGCGGAGGAGGTGCTCCTGCGGTTCCTCCGAGGGGCCGGGCGGCGAGGCCTGGCTGGTATCCCCGTAAAAAGAGAAGCCCATATCATTCGCCCCCTTCTTTTTGTAAGCCGCCAAGAAATCCTGGATTTTGCCCGACAGAGAGGACTTTCCTGGATGGAGGATGAGACTAATCGGGATCCGCGTTTTGTCCGCAATCGGGTGCGCCATCTGCTGATCCCCTTTCTCGAAAAACACTTTCACCCCCGGGTACGGAAAAATCTCCAACGCACAGCCCTTATCCTGGCCGAAGAGGAAGAGCTTATCGACGAGATGGCCCGCAAGGCCTTAGCCCGCGTCCAGATTCTCCAAGACCGAGAAGTGGTCCTGAAGGTACCTCTTTTACGGGAATACCCGGAGGCCCTTAGGCGGCGAATTTATTGGCTAGCCCTTTCCCGAGCCGGGGTCTCCCTCATTCGGGTCCGCCAAGTCCATCTGCAAGCCCTGGAAAACCTCCTCTCTGGTCGAGCCCGTGGTCCGGTCCCCCTCCCCGGAGGCTTTCGAGCCCTTCGCGGCCCAGGCGTTTTAAGGATTACCCCCCTCTTCCCTTCTCCTTCTCCGGAATTTTCCTTGAAAATTTATGGGGAAGGAGAATATCTTTTGCCTTCCGGAAAACTCATCATCCGCCGCGAAAAGGCCCCCTCTCAACCTGGCCTGGCCCTGGAAAAGATCTCTTTTCCCTTACTGGTACGCTCCCGCCGTCCGGGAGATCGCCTTTATCTTCCCGGAGTGGGCCACAAAAAACTAAAAAAGTTCTTTCTAGAAAAGAAAATCCCTCCTGAAAAGCGCCATAAAATTCCTCTTGTGGTCTTAAATCAAGAAATTATTGCTATCCCGGGATATTACATTCATCCAGATTATCAAGCTCAAAAAGAGGCCCTATATTTGCTTTTTGAGGAGAAATAGTCTAAATTAAAAATCCTCGAAAAGATCGGGAGCTTATGAAGAATTAAAGGAAGTGAAGTTGGGGTGAAGGGCGTTGGGGGGTGGAACCCCTAAGGCCCAAAGGTCTCCCTCAGCGGTCTTTAAGCTTCTGGAAATGAGTGAAGTGGGAGAGAAAACAGGGGGTTGGGGGGGCAAAACTCCTGGAGGTAAAGGGGTCCTTCGGGTCAGAAACAAGCTCTTTCAATGGGGAGCACGCACTTACCTCATGGGGATCCTCAATGTTACTCCGGATTCTTTTTCCGACGGGGGCCTTTACAATGATCCTGAGGCCGCCTTGCGCCAGGCGGAAAGGCTCTTGGAGGAAGGAGCAGATATTATCGATATTGGGGGAGAATCTACGCGTCCCTTTGCCCGGCCTGTCCCTGAAGAGGAAGAGCTCCGCCGAGTTATCCCGGTAATCGAGGCGATCCGCAAACACTTTCCCGAAGTCCCTCTTTCGGTAGACACCTATAAGGCCAGGGTGGCGGAGGAGGCCCTGGCTGCCGGGGCGGACTTTGTAAACGAGGTCAGTGCTCTGCGTTTTGATCCCCGCATGCCTGAGGTCATCGCCCGCTGGCGCCCTCCGGTAATTCTCATGCACATGAAAGGTACCCCGCAGACCATGCAGCTTGATCCCCGCTACAAGGATCTCTTGGGAGAAATCCGAAGCTTTTTGGAAGAACGGGCTCGACTGGCAGAATCCCTGGGAGTCCCTCGCTCGGGGATCATTCTCGACCCCGGCCTCGGTTTCGGCAAGACCTTCGAGCATAACCTGATCCTCTTGCGCTCCTGTAGCCTTTTCCAAGAGCTAGGCTATCCCGTGCTTTACGGGCCTTCGCGGAAGGCCTTTTTGGGGCAAATCCTCGGGAAAGAGGCCCGGGAAAGAGACGCGGGCACAGCGGCTGTTGTAGCTTATCTAGCTCTACAGGGAGCCGACCTGGTCCGGGTCCATAATGTAGGGCTCTGCCGGGATGTTCTGCAGGTAATAGAAGCCCTTAAAGAGAAATGAGTCTTTGGCCTTTTTGGAAATTTCTGCGCTGGCAAGACCTGCTGGACATCCTCATCGTCTCCTATCTCTTTTACCGAGTCCTCCTCCTTATTCGGGGCACCCGCGCCGTGCAGATGGTGGCTGGACTGGCAGTGATCGTGGTCATGTATTTTCTAGCCGATCACCTCCAGCTCCTTACCCTCCACTGGCTTTTGGGAACCTTCATGTCCTCCATCTTTCTGGTAGTGGTCATCCTCTTTCAGGAGGACATACGGCGGGCTCTCATGCACATGGGCCGCTCTCCCTTTGTGCGGGTCCAGACCGAATATTCCCAAGTGATCGAGGAGGTAGTGAAGGCCGTCTTGGAGATGAGTAAGAAAAAAATAGGGGCCCTGATCGTCTTTGAGAGGGAGGCCGGACTCAACGAGTTCGTGGAATCCGGCATTCCGATGGAAGCCCGGGTCCACCGCCATCTTCTCTTGAGCATTTTTAATCCCCGTTCTCCTTTGCACGATGGGGCGGTGATTATCCGCGAAGGGCGGCTCTTGGCGGCTGGGGTAATCCTGCCCCTCTCTACCAATCCCCAGGTGGGCCGGGGCCTGGGAACCCGGCACCGAGCAGCCATCGGAATTACAGAGGTGAGTGACGCGTTAGCGGTGGTAGTCTCGGAGGAGACCGGAGCCATCTCTCTGGCGGTAAGTGGACGCATCACCCGCGGCATTTCCCCGGCTACCCTGCGCAAGATGCTTTCGGAACTCTTGGGTTTTCAGTCCGTAGAGCCTTGGTGGCGGAGGAAGATCTTTAAATGAGGCGGTTTTTTCAGAAACACGAAGACTTCTGGCTCAAGGTCCTGGCCTTCATCTTTGCGGTTCTTCTCTGGTTCTTTGTAGTGCTTCAGGAAAAAGTGGAAAAGGAGCTCTTCTTGCGCATCGTTCCCCAAAATGTCCCCTCCTCTTTAATTCTCCTGCGGGTGGAGCCTTCGGTGGTAAGGGTGCGGGTGGTAGGGCCTCGCAGCATTCTGCGCGGTCTTCCCGATACCCCACGGCCCCTTTTACTGGATCTCTCCCATCTCAGGCCCGGAAAGCACCGGATAAAGATCCCCCCACAAGAATTACCCTTGCCCCCAGGGCTTCAGGTACAAGAACTCAGTCCCCCGGAGGTGGAGGTACTCTTAGACCGCACTGTGCAAAGGTGGGTACGAGTCAAGGTGGATCTCAAAGGGAGTCCTCCTTTGGGATATATGGTGCAACGGGTGAAGGTTGTCCCCCCCAGTGTGAAGGCTTGGGGGGCGCGGCAGATCTTGCGCTCCCTCGACAATCTTTACACCCGCCCGATAGATCTTTCCTCTCACCCTGGAGATTTCATCCTCAAGGTCCCCTTGGTTTTACCGGAAGGCGTGCTAAAAGTTAAGCCAGAAGAGGTGACGGTTAAGGTGGAGTTGCGCAAGGAGGGAGTGTGAAGCTTTTCGGTACCGACGGGATTCGAGGAGAGGCCAATCGTTTTCCTATGACCCCAGAGATAGCCTTACGCGTAGGACAGGCTGTGGGCTATTTCTTCCGTAACCAAGGGAGACACCGCCGGATTGTTATCGGTAAAGATACGCGCCTTTCGGGCTATCTTTTTGAGACCGCGTTAGCGGCAGGAGTGCTCTCCATGGGGGCCGAGGCTTGGCTAGTAGGGCCTCTGCCCACCCCGGCCATCGCCTTTCTTACCCGGGATCTTCGGGCCGAAGCCGGAGTGGTGATCTCCGCCTCTCACAATCCTTATCAGGACAACGGTATCAAGATCTTTGGGGCCGATGGTTATAAGCTTTCTGATGAACTGGAGGCCCGCTTGGAGGACCTGGTGGACTCTTCGGAGTTGGAGGACCATCGGGCCTTGGCTGCGGAGATAGGGCGAGCCCGCCGGATCGAGGACGCTCGAGGCCGTTACATGGTGCATCTCAAGCGGGCCTTCCCTCAGGATCTGGACCTGGAAGGCCTGAAGATAGTGGTGGACTGTGCCCATGGAGCCACCTACCGCGTGGCCCCGGAGATCCTGGAAGAGTTGGGGGCTACGGTGGTCCGCATGGGTTGTTCCCCCAACGGCCTCAACATTAACCAGGGTTGCGGAGCTACAGCCCCAGAGACCTTGCAAAAAAAAGTCCTTTCCGAGGAGGCTCACCTAGGTCTGGCCTTTGACGGCGATGGAGACCGTCTGATCCTGGTGGACGAAAAGGGCCGCATCCTCGACGGAGATCACCTCCTGGCCTTCCTGGCCCTGGCCTTTAAAGAGGAAGGGTACCTCCCTCATGCCACGGTGGTGGCCACGGTGATGAGTAACCTGGGCCTAGAGAGGTTCCTGCAGGCTCAGGGGATCACCCTCAAGCGGGTCCAGGTAGGAGATCGCTATGTGGTAGAGGAGATGCGGAGAGGGGGTTTCCGGCTCGGGGGTGAACAGTCCGGGCATGTGGTCATCTTGGACCGCACCACCACCGGCGACGGGGTGCTCACCGCCCTTTCCGTATTGGGAATTCTCCGACGAAAGGAAAAACCGGCCTCTTTCATCGGAGATCTCTGGGAAAAGTATCCACAGGTGTTAAAAAATGTGCGTGTCCGGGAAAAGAGGCCCCTTTCTCAGGTGCCGGGCCTTTTGCCCCGGTTGAAAGAGGCGGAAAAGGCCCTCCAAGGGAGGGGGCGTCTTGTGGTGAGGGCTTCGGGCACTGAGCCCAAGTACCGGGTGATGGTAGAAGGGGAGGATCCGGAGCTCATCGAGCACATCGCTGAGGAATTGGCGGATTATCTGGCGAAGGTTCTGGGATGAATCTTCGAAGGCACTGGCCTAAGCTCCTCTGGATCTTGGCCTTTCTGGCCCTGGCTGGCGGACTTTGGGAAAAGGGCTACCGCTTTGTCTTTTCTCACGCGGCCTCTCTTTGCCTTTCTTGTATGGGGCTTCAGTAAGAGACCTCGAGGGCAAGGGGTGCCCACAAATCATCAGGCGGCAAGCTAGTTGCAGGGGCAAAACCTGAGAGGTAGAGGACTTACTCTCGGAAGACCTCTGCAAAAGTCAGAGATTTAGAAAGCTTAAAGGTGAAACGCCTAGGCAAAAGAAATCTTGTGCAGCTTTTGGTGACCTTGGGCGCCAATTCTTACTTTGTTCCCCTCTGGCGTCCGGGCCTTTATACCGGCTGGTTTAAGAATATCTGCTTCCCGGGACTCAACTGTTACTCCTGTCCCTTGGCCCTAATGGCCTGTCCGTTGGGAATCTTGCAGCACCTCTTGGCCTCCTTTCGGGCCCTACCCCAGGCCGCCCTCCGAGCAGCCCTCTATTTCGGGGGTACCTTTTTACTCTATGGCCTCCTCCTAGGGCGGCTAGTCTGTGGCTGGGGCTGTCCCTTTGGGTTCCTCCAGGAGATCCTTTACCGCTTCCCAGGCCCCAAAATTGCCCGCCTTCCGCGCTTCCTGCGGCGTTTGAAGGTCCTCCTGCTAATCTTTTTGGTGCTGGCTCTCCCCTTGCTTGTGAGCGGGGAATTGGGTTACGGAAAGGTCTGGTTTTGCCGGTTTTTCTGCCCTGTCGGCACCTTGGAGGCCGCTCTCCCTAACCTCCTCCTGCAGCCCTCTCTGAGAGCTCTGGTGGGCCTCCTCTTTTACTGGAAGGTCTTTCTCCTGCTAATCATTTTGGTACTCTGCGTCCTATATCTACGTTTTTTTTGTAAAATACTCTGTCCTCTGGGTCTTCTTTACGGATTTTTTAATCGTATAGGCCTCTTTCGGCTGCAATGGCAAGAAAAAGACTGCATTCGCTGTGGGGTCTGCGAACTCTCCTGCCCCATGGAACTGAAAATTCCTCAGGAAATCAATTCTCAGGAATGTATTCGGTGTTTAAATTGTTTATTCGTCTGTCCTACGCGTTCCATCTTTTTAGATCGCTCTTTTCAGAGCGGAAAGACATTTGACGAGTTTTCTCCCTCTCCTGCAAAATAAAAGACATGCGTCCCGACGGGAGGGCCCCGGACGAGATTCGTCCGGTGAGGATTATCCCGGGATTTCTCAAATATGCCGAGGGGTCAGTCTTGATCGAATTAGGTGATACCAAGGTTCTTTGTGCGGTCTCCGTGGAAGAGCGGGTCCCACCATTTTTAAAGGATACCGGCTGTGGATGGGTTACTGCGGAGTACGCCCTTCTTCCGCGTTCTACGGAGAGCCGCACGCCGCGGGAGACTTTGGGCAGAAGAGGCCGTTCGCAGGAAATTCAGCGGCTTATTGGTCGGAGTCTTCGGGCGGTGGTGGATCTCCAGGCCCTGGGAGAGAGGACCCTGGTGGTGGATTGCGATGTGCTCCAGGCCGATGGCGGCACTCGTACTACGGCGATTACTGGGGCCTGGGTGGCCCTCAAACTGGCGGTAAGGAATCTCCTTGAGCGAGGGGTCCTTTCGCAGGACCCGGTGCTTGCCCCTTTGGCCGCCATAAGTTGCGGGGTGGTGGAGGGGGAGGTACGGGTGGATCTCAACTACGAGGAGGATCTCCTGGCGGAGGTGGACGCCAACTGGGTAATGACTGAAGAGGGCCGGTGGGTGGAGGTTCAGGCTACCGGAGAGAAAGGCCCCTTTACTTGGGAAAGGCTGGAGGAGATGAGGGTGCTGGCCCAGAGGGCCATCCAGCGTCTAATTCAATATCAAAAAGAGGTGCTGAGATGAGGCGAAGGACCTTGGTTCTGGCCACGCGCAACGAGGGTAAAATTCGGGAGCTCAAGGCCCTCCTTGCGGATCTCCCCCTTAAGATTCTGACCGCGAGGGATTTTCCAGAGGTAGACTCCCCCGAGGAGGTGGGGAAGACCTTTTTTGACAACGCCTTTATCAAGGCCCGACACTGGGCCCTGGCCACTAAACATCTGGCCCTGGCTGACGATTCGGGACTGGAGGTGGACGCCCTAGACGGGGCCCCGGGGGTCCAGTCTGCCCGTTATGCCGGCCCCCAGGCCTCGGATGAAGAAAACCTTCGCCGCCTCTTGGAAGAGCTTCGGGATGTACCTTTAGAGGAACGCACGGCCCGCTTTCGTTGCGTGATCATCCTTTATCATCCCGCAGGCCGCTGGCTCAAGGCCGAAGGGGTTTGGGAAGGGCTGATCGCCTACGAACCCCGAGGCCATCAGGGCTTTGGATATGATCCTATCTTTTTGCCCATGGAGTTTGATTTTCGTAAAACTGCTGCCGAGCTCTCTCCAGAGGTTAAAAACCGCCTAAGTCATCGGGGAAGGGCCCTGGTGGCCTTACGGGAACTCCTTCCGGATTTCCTAGACGGCCTTTAAAAGGTCTTAAAAAATGGTAAATTGAGGCGGCCCCTTCAGGGAAGGGGGATTTCCTTAAAAAGAATTTCGAGGTTCGGGGCGTAGCGCAGCCTGGCAGCGCACCTGCCTTGGGAGCAGGGGGTCGGCGGTTCAAATCCGCCCGCCCCGATTCTGAAAGAGACCCGGGGTAAAAGGCGAGGTTTAGAGAACAAAGGAGGAAAGGAAAAAGGTCTCCAAGAAAAAGGACTCTCGGGGGTCTCTGTATCTCCTAAAAATTTAGGGGTGCGGGATGAGGGAGGGATATCGTCTTCTCGTGGTAGGAGTGGGGGGGCAGGGGATACTCTTTTTTAGTCGGGTGCTAGGCGAAGCAGCCCTAAGGGAGGGCCTCTCCGTGGCTATGAGTGAAGTACATGGTATGGCCCAGAGGGGCGGGGTGGTGGAGACCAACATCGTGTTAGGTGCGGTAAAGAGCCCTTATATCTCTGAAGGTGAGGCCGATATCCTCGTGGCCTTAGAACCGGTGGAAGCCCTGCGGGCCCTTTCCCGTTGCCGGCGGGAAGCTACGGCCCTAGTAAGTACGGATCCGGTCCTCCCTCAGGTGGTCAAAGATGGGCTGGCCACTTATCCCGATCTTCCGCCCCTTCTCGAACGCCTGAAGACCGTGCTTCCTCAGGTATATCTCCTCTCGGGAGAGACCCTAGCCCGAGAAGCCGGTTCCGTCCGGGCCTTAAATGTGGTCATGCTAGGGGCTTTGGCCGCAACAGAACTCCTTCCCTTATCGCGCGAGGCCTTGCTCGAGGCCTTAAAAGCGGTAGTGAAACCGAGTTATATTTCTCTTAATCTTCGGGCCTTTGAAGCAGGCTTTGAGGCCGTAAAAAAAGAGTGAGTCGTCTCGGATCTTCCGGAAACTTCTTTTAGTGAGTCAGACAGTCTTCTGGAAAAAAACTTGGTCCTAAAAAAGACCCTTAGGCTGCGGCGGCAGCCTGCCGCCGGCCACAACACTTTTTATACTTCTTGCCGCTTCCGCAAGGGCAGGGATCGTTGCGTCCGATCTTCTGACGGCGGATGGGCTCGCGCTTGGGTCTTCTCTCGCCTTCGGCTTCTCCTCCTCGACCATAGCGCAAACGCTGCCGGGCCCGGCGGCGCTCCTCTTCCAGACGCCGCACTTCGTCCTCTCGTACCACCTGCACCCGGTAAAGATAAGCCAGGGTGTTCTCCCGGATACGGTTAAGGAGATCCTCGAAAAGCTCGTAGGCCTCCCGCTTGTACTCCTGCAAGG
This sequence comes from Thermodesulfatator sp., assembly GCA_003978075.1. Lineage (GTDB taxonomy): Bacteria > Desulfobacterota > Thermodesulfobacteria > Thermodesulfobacteriales > Thermodesulfobacteriaceae > Thermosulfurimonas_A. The sequence continues at coordinate 12,829 of QOAM01000136.1, forward strand.
GGTCCTTTTGCCCGTAGCCCCGCAGCCCCACGCTTTCCCGCAGATGGTCCATGGTGAGAAGATGGTCCTTCCAAAGGGTGTCAATGGTCTGTAGGAGGAACATCTTCTCTAGATAGCGCAAAAGCTCAGGGCCAAGATCTTCTTCCTTGCGGCGGTAGAAAGAGAAGGCTTCCTCCTTTAGGCGCTCGGCTAGATCCTCTGCGGCTTCCGGCAGAGGCTCAAGCCCTGGGGCAAATCCGAAGATGGCCCGAAAGCGCTCGGAAAGACCCTTGAGATCCCACTGGGCTGGGGGCCCCTCTTCGCGAAATTCCTCCACTATGGCCTCGCAGACGTCCCGAATCATATCCTCGATCCAATCTTGGACCGATTCCGCGGCCAGGATTTCCCGCCGCTGACGGTAGATGGTCTCCCGCTGAAGGTTCATTACATCGTCGTACTCCAAAAGGTGCTTACGGATCTCAAAGTGGTGGGCCTCCACCTTCTTTTGAGCCTGCTCGATAGCCTTGGTTAGCCAGGGATGCTCGATGGGTTCTCCTTCTTTCATCCCCAATTTGTCCATAAGGCCCTTGAGCTTGTCTGAACCAAAGAGGCGAAGCAGCTCGTCTTCCAGAGAGAGATAAAAGCGAGAGGAGCCGGGATCTCCCTGGCGTCCGGCTCGGCCCCGAAGCTGGTTGTCGATTCGACGGGACTCGTGACGCTCGGTACCGATGATATGTAATCCTCCCAGGGCCTTGACCTTTTCGTAGTCCGCCTGACACTGACGTACCTTCTCATAAAGGACCTCAGCCCAGCGCTCAGGATATTTCTCGGTGGGATCCCGTCCCTCCCGGGCCAGGGAAAGGGCCTCGTGCCAGGCCCGCTCGTCGATCTCCGAAAGGTCGTAGCCCTCGCGCTCTAGCTCCTCTCGGGCCAAGCCTTCAGGGTTTCCCCCCAGCAGGATATCCACCCCTCGGCCGGCCATATTGGTGGCGATGGTCACCGCATGGGGGCGTCCAGCTTGGGCAATAATGGCCGCCTCACGCTCGTGATACTTGGCATTAAGCACCTGATGCGGGATCTTTCTCTTTTTGAGCATCTTCGAGAGGCGCTCACTTTTCTCAATACTCGTGGTCCCCACCAGCACCGGACGACCTTGCCGATAAAGTTCCTCGATCTCCTGCACCACCGCCTCAAACTTCTCTCGTTCGGTGCGAAAAACCACGTCTGGATAATCGATACGGATCATGGGCTTATTGGTGGGGATGACCACCACGTCCAGATCGTAAATCTCTTTAAATTCTGCAGCCTCGGTCTCTGCGGTGCCGGTCATACCTGCCAGTTTCTCGTACATGCGGAAATAGTTCTGGAAGGTGATAGAGGCCAGGGTCTGGTTTTCGGCCTCGATGCGCACGCCTTCTTTGGCCTCAATAGCCTGGTGTAGCCCGTCGGACCACCGCCGGCCGGGCATGAGCCGCCCGGTGAACTCGTCCACAATGATCACCTGGCCATCTTTCACGATATAGTCCACATCGCGATGGAAGAGGTGGTGGGCCCGTAGGGCCTGGTGGATAAGGTGAACCAAGTTGACGTGCCGGGGATCGTAGAGATTGGGTATGCCTAAGAGCCGCTCCATCTCGGCCACGCCCTCTTCGGTAAGGGCCACGGTCTTGGTCTTTTCTTCGATGGTGAAGTGCTGGTCCTGCTTGAGCCGCCGCACCAGCTTGTCTATCTCGTAGTAGATCTCCGTGGACTCCTCGGAGGGACCGGAGATAATGAGCGGGGTGCGGGCCTCGTCGATGAGGATGGAATCCACCTCGTCCACGATGGCGTAGTAATGCTCTCGCTGGACCATGTCCTCAAGGGAATATTTCATATTATCCCGCAGATAGTCGAAGCCGAACTCGTTATTAGTCCCGTAAGTAATGTCGCAGGCGTAGGCCCGCTTGCGCTCCGGGTCTTCCATACCGGAGACGATAACCCCCACGGTAAGGCCTAGGAAGCGGTAGATAGGGCCCATCCATTCTGCATCGCGCCGAGCCAGATAGTCGTTTACGGTGACGATGTGTACCCCGCGGCCAGTCAGCGCATTGAGATAGGCCGGGAGAGTGGCCACCAGGGTCTTGCCCTCACCGGTTTTCATCTCCGCAATCTTTCCCTGGTGGAGGACTATCCCTCCCAGGAGCTGCACATCAAAGTGCCGAAGCCCCAGCACCCGCCGGGAGACCTCCCGCACCACGGCAAAGGCCTCAGGGAGGAGCTCATCCAGACTGGCTCCCCGGTCAAGCCGCTCTTTAAATTCTGCAGTCTTGGCCGCCAGCTGGGCGTCAGAAAGTTTGCGCATCTCGGGCTCGAGCGCATTGATACGCCCCACCACAGGCTGAAGCTTCTTGAGCTCCCGCTCGTTTTTAGTCCCTACAATCTTGGCTGCTATTTTCGTAAAAAGTCCCATACTTCACCCCGTCTTAAGCTCTCTTCTCCGCCTTCTCAACCCACCCTCCACGCCGAGGGAAAATAAAATCGGCCTCCTCGTGCCGAACCTTCTTAGGATCAACCAAGTTTATATTTTTACGCTTTCCTGCTCCACCGTAAACACCATTCCAAGATAAGCCCTTCCGCAAGACCGGAAAAAGCCATCCCTCAGAGTTCAGGAGTTTACCCGCGACGAAAATTTTTCAATCCCGGGCGCGATCTACGGAGCGGTAGGCCAGGAGGAAGCCCAGGAGGGAGAGGACGAAAAGGACCCCGGCGGAGAAGTGGGGGATGGCGGCCCCGTAGGCCGCGGAACGGATGAGGTGTGAGGCATGGGTCACCGGAAGGAGCTTCAGGGGCAGCCGGGCCCATTCCGGAAGCCCCTCCAGGGGAAAGAAGGTGCCCCCGAGAAAGACCATGGGGGTGATGATGAAGTTGGTCACCAGAGCCTGGTCGGCATGAGAGCGGATGACCATGGCCGAGGTTACCCCCAGGGAGGCGAAGACAAAGGCGTTGAGGAAGACTCCCAGGAAGAACCAGGGCCCGAAGTGGAGATGGATACCGGCGAGCATGGTGATGGCCAAGATGACGAAGGTAGAAAGAAAGGCCCGGGTCACCCCGCCCAGGATCTCCCCCAGGACATAAGCCCAGTTGGCGATGGGGGCGGCCTGAAATTCCTCAAAGATCCGGAGATAAAACCGGGCCACGTTGATCTCCACGTTAATCCCGAAACCCTGCATCATGGAGCTTGCGGCCACCACCCCCGGGACCAGAAACTCAAGATAAGGCCGGCCGTGGACGGTGAGGTGTCTTCCCAGGCCGAAGCCGAAGGCGATGAGATAGAGGGTGGGCGAGACGGAGAAGGAAAGGACCATGCGGGGAAGACGATGCCAGATGATGAGAAGCTCCCGCAGATAGACCGCGAGAAACCCCCTCATACTTTCCTTCCCAGGATTTCTTTCACCTCCTTCAAGGAGAAGGGCTTTTTCAAGATGGAGACCTCCGCTCTTGTTTTCCACTTCTCTATTCTGGCGCTCAGTTCTCCGGCATAGCCGGTCATGAGGATGATCTTCCGGGGAAACTTTAGGTTTTGGGCCTCAAGCTGTTCCAAGAGCCAAAAGCCATCGTGCTTGGGCATGAGGAGGTCCAGGAAGAGGACTCCGTAAGGCTCTTTTCTCAATTGTTCCAGGGCCTCCTCCGCCCCGGAGGCCAGAGAGGCTTCGAGCTCCATAAAGCGAAGAAAAGCTTGAAGGTTTTCCCGTATCTCTTTTTCATCGTCCACTATGAGTATCTTTTCCTTTGAAACCGGGGATTTGGGGGTCTCTTTCTTTTCTTTTTTCTCAGGGCGCGGCTCAACCCGGGGAAGGAGCACGCGGAAGCAGGCCCCTCCCAAAGGACTCTCTCCCACCTCGATCCTTCCCCCTTTGGAGACTACGATCTGATGCACCACATAGAGCCCGAGCCCGGTGCCCTTGCCCACCTCCTTGGTGGTGAAAAAGGGCTCGAAGATGCGGGTGCGCAGCTCCGGGGGGATCCCCGGGCCGCTGTCTTCTATCTTCAGCTCCACTTCCTCGCCCTTCTGGCTAAGGGTAACCTGGACCTTTCCGCAGCCTCTTAGGGCGTCAACGGCGTTGAGGAGAAGATTGCTCACGATCTCTTGGATCTCCTCCTCGGAAAGGGGGACGTGGAGCCCTTCGCTTTCCGCCTCGAAGGAGACTTGGATGTCTTTAGGAAAGGCCGTAGAGAGGGCGTCTATAGTGTTTTTTACCATTAGGTCCAGCGGATGGCTCTCTTTCCCGTAGTCTGGGGACTTTCGGGCCAAGCGCAAAAGTTTGCGGGAGAGTTCCGCCCCTTGAAAGGCCTTTTGGCGTGCCCCTTCCAAGGCCTTTAAGGCCGCCTCTGTTTGACCCTTGGCAATGTGAAGCTGGGCCAGCTCTAGGAACCCCGCGACCACCTGTAGGAGATTGTTGAACTCGTGGGCGTAGCCCCCGGCCAAGACCCCCAGGGCGCTCATCTTCTCTGAAAAAGCCACCTGCCGGAAGAGCTCCTCCTCCCTTTTCATGGCCTCTTGGACCCGTTGCACCAGCAGATCCACCTCCCGGAGCCCGGAGTAAGGTAAGGGCCTTCGCTCTTCCAGGGCTTTCACCACTCGATTGAGGGGCTTTCTCACCCAGAAAAGATAAAATAGATAGGTGAAAGCCGAACTCAAAAGGACTAAAACTCCCAAGGCCGTCCAGAAGTAGCCTTTCATTTTTCCAAAGGCCTTCTGGTAGTCCTTGAGAGGGATCCCCAGGAGGACCTGCCAGTAGAAGGGGGTGAGGGGAAAGCGCTTATATTCGATGGAGTGGGTCACTATTTCTTCGGGGGAAGACACATTGCCCGCGAGCTTTTTTCCCTGATAGGTCACGAAGTAGAGGAAGTGCCCCTCTCGGGCCTTCTTTTGGAGGGTCTCCAGGGCCTCCTTCCGGGCTAGGAAAAGGACTTCATTTTCCGGAAACCCCTGTTTGAGCCCCGTAACCTGCCAGTCGAAGTAGATGTTGCTCATGCTGGTCTGGAGGTCCCTCGCCAGAAGTTCCAGGCGATAGGCCAGCTCTTTGCGAAGATTTTGGGAAAGAAGGTGCCAGGTAAAGAAATAGAGAAAGAGGCCCAGGGAGAGATAGACGGGTAGATTGAGAAGGACCAGCCTCCGAGCCAGAGAAGAAAAGGGGTTACCCATTTCCTAATCTGTTTATCGGAAAGATCAAGGCAATCCTAAATAAAAGGGCCTTAAGAGAGGTCAGAGGTCTCCATCAATCTCCTTCCTCAGTTTTTTGTTTCTTTTCCTCCACTCCTTGTCCACCATCGGCCTCATTTTAAAAATTTTGAAAAAATTTTCCAGGGGGAGACCCTTCTAGAAAAGTTCCTTTCCAGAGACCTCTGACTTTTGCAGAGGTCTGGGGATAGAATGAAGGGTAGGGAGGGCCGAGGAGATAGGCAGTGAGACTGTCCTCTTGGCTTAGAGATTGGCCTTTTCATCTGGTGGTGTTGGTCCTGACAGGGCTGGGTCTTCTTAATCAGTGGAGCGCCGGGGGACCCCACTATTTTTGGAGGCATCTCCTTTTCAGCTTGCTGGGTCTGGGGATCTACGGGGTGGTGGTCTGGGCGGACTACCGGCGATGGACTTTGGGGAAGGCGGCCTGGATCTATCTGGCCTTTTTGGTCCTTTTGACCTATATGGGCCTGACCCACAAGAGGTGGCTTTATGCCGGAGGCTTTAGCCTTCAGCCCTCCGAATTCCTCAAGCCCCTCTTGGTGGTTTTTTTGAGTCTTCTTTTCAGCGGGGTTGAGGCACCGGTGCTCCCGGCCTTCCTCTTCGGGGGAGGACTGGTGGCGGTATCCCTCCCCGCCTTTCTCGTGGCCCTCACCGATCTGGACCAAGCCTTTCTGATCCTGGTCATCGGTTTCACTCTGATCGTTTTTGCCGGTCTTTCTCGCCGGCTAGCCCTAGGGCTTTTTCTCTCGGCCGTGGTAGCGGGCTCTTTGGCGGGTCCCATCCTCTGGCATCACCTCAAGCCTTACCAGAAGGCCCGCATCATCGCCTTCTTGAAGCCCGGCAAGACCCAGAAGCGCTGGTCCTATCAAACGCAGCAGGCCCTCATCGCCGTGGGTTCTGGAGGACTGAAGGGCCAGGGGTTCGGGAAAGGACTTTCCTCCAGGCTCCATTACCTTCCGGCCAAACACACCGATCTGGCCTTTGCCGTTTGGGCCGAGGAGTGGGGTTTCTTGGGGACCTCCTTTCTCTTGCTTTTTTACGGACTAGTATGGGGATGGGGGTTACGGACGGCCTATCAGGCCCGGGATCAACTGGGGCGCTTCTTGGCCTTCGGGGCCACCGCCTGCCTCTTCTGGCAAATCTCTATCAACCTGGGAGGGGTGATCCGCCTTCTGCCCACAGCCAGCCTCCCTCTGCCCTTTTTGAGCTACGGGGGGTCGGCTTATCTCACTAACATGATTTTGCTAGGAATAATAGCTTCGGTTCAAAGAAGGCGCTTCTCTTTTAGGTAAAGCGGTCTGTTCGGGTTTTTTAGAAGTTAATTTTTCTTGACATATATCCAGGGTTGCGCTAAAAGCTCAAGTGGCCTTTTAAAAGTCAAGGAGGCGGTAGGAGCCATGCTTAATTTTGACATTACTTTGTGGCTTACCATGCTTGAGGCTGTGATATTTACCTTCATTTTTAACGCTATTCTTATTCGTCCGGTGATGCAGACCTTAGAGGAGCGCAAGCGGCGTTTTGAAGGGTTGCGCAGCGAGACGGAGAGTCTCCTGTCCCGGGCGGAGGAGGCCTTGAAAAAGTATGAGGCTGAGCTGGCGGAGGCCCGAAGCAAAGGGGTGGCGGAGCGGGAGGCCTTGAAGCATCAGGCCCGGGAGGAGGAGAAGAAGATTTTAGAGGCCGCCATGGCCGAGGCCGAGGCCTATAAGAATAAGGTATTAGGGCAGGTTCGTTCTCAGGTGGAAGCGGTGCGGAAGAGCTTGCAGGCGCAGGTGGAGGTGTTTTCGAAGGCTATGGCGGAGAAGATCTTGGGGAGAGCGCTATGAAGAGGGTGGGTCTTTGGTTAATAGCCGCGGTCTTTCTCGTTTGGGGAGTGGGGTTGGTCTCTGTAGGTTTGAGGCATGGAGCCTGGGCCTTTACGCAGGTCTATGCCAAGACTGTGCACGAGGAGGCCGGGGGGCATGCCGCGGGAGAGGCTGAGGCGGAGGAGCATCCCGGGGTGACCCACGAGCAGATCAAGAATTTTATCTGGTGGTCGGTCAACTTCCTCATCCTCTTAGGGATCCTTTATAAATTTGGGAAAGAGCCGGTGAGTAACATGTTCCGTTCTCGGCGAGAGGCCATTGCCAACGAATACGAGGATTTAATGGCCAAGAAGCGGGAGGCGGAGGCGCGGTATACGGAGCTTCAAGAGAAGCTGAAGGGTTTGGAGGCTGAGGCGCAGCGTTTACTTGAAACTTTTCGGGAGCAAGGTAAAAAGGAAGCGGAGCGTATTATAGAAGAGGCCAAGCTCAATGCGGAGCGGCTCAAGCAGCAGGCGGAGCTTTACATTCAGCAAGAGATCGCTCGGGCCCGGAAGGAGCTTCAGCTAGAGGTGGCGGAGCTGGCGGTGAGGATGGCGGAGGAGCTCATCCAGAAGAATATCACCGCCGAAGATCATCGGCGACTTTTTGACGAATTCATCCAAAAGGTAGAAGGGGAGAGGATACATTGATTAGGACGATCATTGCTCAAAAGTATGCGCGGGGGCTTTTTGCGGTAGGCAAGGAGGAGGGGCGTTACGAGGAGTTTGGGGAGGAATTGAAGCGGGTAGGGGCTTTCCTTACGGCTTCGCCTGAGGTCCTCAGCGCCTTAGAGAGTCCCATTTATCCTCCGGATCTCAAGATGGAGATCGTAGAGGAGGTTATTAAGGGTTTAGGGGTGGACGAGGAAGTGGCCCGTTTTTTGAGGCTGCTTGTAGAAAAGAAGCGCATTCAATACATTCAGGCT